>NZ_JBTLRN010000008.1:0-112353 GCF_054482775.1 Sporosarcina sp. CAU 1771
TCTGCAGGGCAGGTTGCCCACGTGTTACTCACCCGTCCGCCGCTAAACTTACAGGAGCAAGCTCCTATAAGTTTCGCTCGACTTGCATGTATTAGGCATGCCGCCAGCGTTCGTCCTGAGCCAGGATCAAACTCTCCATAATATCGGTTTTCGATACGCAGCACATTGCTTCGTCGATTTCACTCGATCAGTCAGTCACGTACTAATGTACGCTCCTTCCCTTTCTCGTTCATCTCCTAGCACTGCACTACGTCTCGAAACCCTACAGTATTACAGAAGAAAATGATTGCTCATTTCTTGCTGACTTTGAACCCGAAGGTTCGTTTTTCGCTTGAGTATAAATACTCTTGCGTGTATTTCTTGACGTTTTGCTGTTCAGTTTTCAAGGTTCATTTGCGTTTCTTTTATTATGTCCGTTGCAACTGCAACTTCTCTAATATAACATTCACTCCAGAAGTTGTCAACAACTTTTTTAAAAATTGTTTTTCACTTCGTTTTGAGTCAATTAAATAGTATGGAGCGAGTGAAGGGAATCGAACCCTCATCATCAGCTTGGAAGGCTGAGGTTTTGCCATTAAACTACACTCGCATTAAATGGTGTTTGGTGCGGTAAAGAGGATTTGAACCTCCACGGGGTTAACCCCCACTAGGCCCTCAACCTAGCGCGTCTGCCGTTCCGCCACTACCGCATTATTTTAGCGACAAATTTCATTATATACGCACCAATTGGTTTGTCAACCTAATTTACAAATAAAATGGTGAGCCATGCAGGATTCGAACCTGCGACCCTCTGATTAAAAGTCAGATGCTCTACCAACTGAGCTAATGGCTCTATATAGTATAGAGTGATTGCTTAAAGCATGTTTCAAGTCAAAGACCAACATGTGCTCATAATACCTTGCGGTATCACTCGCAAATCTTTTTAAACGCTAGGCGTTTTAAAATTCAAAACAAAGACCGACATGTGCTCCGAGTGCTTCGCACCCATCGCAAATCTTTTTAAACGCTAGGCGTTTTAAAGTTCAAAACAAAAACCGACATGTGCTCCGAGTGCTTCGCACCCATCGCAAATCTTTTTAAACGCTAAGCGTTTTAAAGTTCAAAACAAAAACCGACATGTGCTCCGAGTGCTTCGCACCCATCGCAAATCTTTTTAAACGCTAGGCGTTTTAAAGTTCAAAACAAAAACCGACATGTGCTCCGAGTGCTTCGCACCCATCGCAAATCTTTTTAAACGCTAGGCGTTTTAAAAAGATTGGCTGGGGTAGCTGGATTCGAACCAACGAATAACGGAGTCAAAGTCCGTTGCCTTACCGCTTGGCTATACCCCACCGTTTTAAACTAAGGTAACTATTCAATTACATAGTGAACTTTCCCTGATCGAAAAAGTTCTAATGACCCCTACGGGATTCGAACCCGTGATACCGCCGTGAAAGGGCGGTGTCTTAACCGCTTGACCAAGGGGCCATGATAAGGTGACTAAAATTAAATATCAGAATCTCTAGCATTTGAATTCATTTTAAAAGCAATCTTTTTTTAAAATGAAACTAATGAAATTCCGTATTCGTTTGAGTCGACTTTACCTATTATAGACAGGTCATATTGATTCGTCAACACTTTTTACAATGTTTTTTCGCATCACCCTACAAACACTGTTAAATCAACATTCTAGTGACCATTGAATTATATACACTTTATTATATAGGCACTTCTTTTATAGAGCCGGCACATTTGCCACATCTAAATTTATGAATATCCACCTTTCTCTTACGATGATACTTCAGCTGACATGAAGAACATTTGTATATATAGAAGGTGAGTGATTTTTGGTTCCTTTCTAAAAGAGGTTTACAAAACCTTGGAGATGAAGTTGCTGCTAACAGCTTTCTGAAATCCGCATCCCGATGTTTATAACCCTTTCCTTCTATATGAAGGTGATAATGACAAAGTTCGTGTTTGATAACTCCAATCAATTCTTCTAATCCATGCATTTTATATACGGCTGGATTAATTTCAATTGAGTGATCGGTAAGCAAATACCGACCACCCGTTGTTCTGAGCCTTTTATTGTGTCTCGCTAAATGGAGAAAAGGTTTCCTGAATACCTTAATAGACGTTTCTTCAATAAGCGCTTGTAGTTCGCTTTCCATCATAGCCATTCACTCCAAGATTCATACGTTAGTCTTTTGATGGCGGAAGCATAGTAAGTGAAATCCTACCTTTTTCTTTGTCAACGCCATCTACCCATACTGTGACGATATCACCTGAAGCAACTACGTCTAATGGATGTTTAACAAACCCTTTTTTCATCTTCGATATATGAACAAGTCCATCATCGGTTACCCCTATGTCAATGAACGCGCCAAAATCGACAACGTTTCTAACAGTCCCTTGCATTTCAATCCCTACATACAAATCCTTTAAATCTAGTATGTCTGCCTTCAGTAAAGGTTGTGGATAATCGTCACGTGGATCACGATTTGGTCTTTGCAACGTATCAATTATATCCTTCAACGTAACTTCTCCAACGTCTAACTCGGTCGCTAATTCTTTGATATCCAATGAAGATAAAGCTTCCGTAGTCTCTAGTTTTCCAAGATCAACTTTACGAACCCCGGCTTTTTCTAGTATTTGCTCCGCCACTTTGTAACTTTCCGGGTGAATTCCCGTTGAGTCGAACGGATCTGCCGCATCAGGTACTCGTAAAAAGCCTATTGCCTGTTCGTATGTTTTTGCGCCTAAACGAGGAACTTTCTTCAATTGATTCCTCTTCGTATATAATCCGTTCTCTTCACGCGATTTCACAATATTTTCGGCTACCGTTTTTGATAAACCCGCTACGTATTGCAAAAGAGATGATGAGGCCGTATTTACATTCACCCCAACCCGGTTTACTGCAGTCTCCACCACGAACGTTAAGGATTCTGATAATCTTTTTTTGGCGACATCGTGCTGATACTGTCCAACACCTACCGAACCAGGGTCTATTTTCACGAGTTCCGATAACGGGTCTTGAAGTCTTCGCGCAATAGAAACCGCACTTCTTTCTTCGACCATTAAATCAGGGAACTCATCTCTTGCCTGAGCTGAAGCAGAATACACACTTGCCCCCGCTTCGTTTACAATAACATAAGACACTTTCGAGTCTGCCTCTTTTATGCATTCTGCGATAAAGAGTTCGGTTTCTCTTGAAGCAGTACCATTCCCAATTGCAATAATTGAAACGGGATACTCTTTTAACAATCGTAAAATTGCTTGTTTGGATTTTTCTTTTTCTGGTTTTGGAGGATGCGGATAAATAACCGATACTTCCTCTAACTTCCCTGTTTCACTAACAATTGCTAATTTACATCCCGATCTAAAAGCCGGATCGACTCCAAGTACCACATTCCCTCTAAGAGGTGGTTGCAGCAACAAACTCTTTAAGTTCTCTGAGAATACATGTATCGCTTGTTCCTCTGCCTTTTCCGTTAATACATTTCTAATTTCTCGCTCAATTGAAGGGGCAATTAATCGCTTGAAAGCATCCTCTATTGCTTCTTCTACTTGAGGTGCGGAAGGCGAATGTGCTTTACGAATTAATTCCCTATTCATTCCACCAATAATACGTTCTTCCGGAAAACTAATACCCACTCGTAAAACATCTTCTTTTTCACCGCGATTAAGCGCAAGAGTACGATGCGGAACGATTTTCTTTAACGGTTCATCGTATTCATAATAGTTACCAAAGACTTTTTTATCGTCTTTCGCATTCTTTTTTAAACTCGATACTATAGAACCTTGAGACCAAGCCAACTTTCGAATGCTTTCTCGGATCGCAGCATCGTCTGCAAATATTTCTGCAATAATATCACGCGCTCCCGCTAATGCATCTTCTATCGTTTCAACTTCCGCTTCAACATTCACAAATGGTTGAGCTAGCGCCTCTAGTGAATCCGCAGAAAACTCAAGTAGTTGTGTAGCAAGTGGTTCCAACCCTTCTTCTTTTGCCATCATGGCACGGGTACGTCTTTTTTGCATAAATGGTCTATAAAGATCCTCAACGCGTTGCAATACAGTTGCGTTAACAATTGACTTTCTTAATTCATCGTCAAGTTTTCCTTGTTCCTCAATGATTCGAAGTACCTCTTCTTTTCTTTGTTCTAAACCTTTCACATACCCGTAGGCATCTTCAACCGCTTTAATTTGCACTTCATCCAAGGATCCTGTTTCCTCTTTACGATATCTCGCGATAAACGGAACCGTATTTCCTTGATCAAGAAGCGCAATTACTTTTTCAGCTTGATGGATACTTACAACAGCTCTTTCTGCAGTCGTTTTCAAAATATGATTAGTCAATTATAACCATCCTTTCCTTCACTTCCTCATTTTAACACAGGCTAGTAATTCAAGCAGATGAGAGCTATATATCTGACTTTACTTTCCGGCACACGCCTCATTTTTACATACAAAAAAGCCCGCCACTATAATTAAAGGAGCAGGCTTCCGGTTATAAAGGTAGCGTCATCATTATCTTTCATAGTGCTAGAAACTTTTTGATATAGATCGTATGCATTAGAACTTTCTTTCAACGCTTCTCTAGGATTTCTTAGTTCAACACCGTCCGAATGCATAAAGAATAGATCATTACGTTCATATTTATACACTTGTGTGTTTAGCTTTTGAGGTCTACCATTCAAATAACCCATTACAGGAAGAGGGTAAATCATCCTCTCCTTGCCCTGAAGCATGTAAAATCTAATATTTCCAACACAACTATATTGTATGGTTTTTAATTTGAAGTCCACTTTTACAATTGCGACCGCTGCCCCACGCTTACGCAACATTTCAACATTACAACGATTCAATAGACTATCAATCGATTCATGATGAAACTCCTTTAATACATTCGGAATAACTTCTGCTGATTTACGAGCAATCGGACCACTCCCAAGACCATCTGCAATCGCGAAAATAAAATACTCTTTTTCTGATTGAAGAAAATAGGCATCTCCAGATTCATTATTTCCATGCTTCGCTCTTTGATATGCATAAGCCTCTACATGTTCATTAATTATTTCACCCAACCAACTTCACCACCGGACTCAGAAATAGCTTTTTGTAACTTCTTAATTGCTTTTCGCTGCAATCTAGATACATGCATTTGAGAAATACCTAAAAGCTCTCCTGTTTCCTTTTGACTTAGTTCTTCAATGTATGTATGTTGTATAATCTGTTTTTCTCGCTCTGTTAATACATCAAGCACATTCTCAACAATCATATTTCTATCAATCGTTTCATAACCTTCATCTGATCCACCAACTAAATCAAAAAGCGTCACCGCTCCACCTTCTGAGTCATCCCCAAATCGATGATCCATAGAAAGCGCTTGGTAACTTCTTCCCATCTCCATTGCTTCAAGCACAACTTCTTCATCAAGGTCTAAGTATTCGGCAATTTCTGTAACTTGAGGGGAGCGCTGTAGCTCTACTGTCAACATTTCTGCGGTAGATCTAATTTTAGGACCGAGCTCCTTGATTCTTCGCGGGACATGGATTGCCCAGGTTTTATCCCGCATAAACCTTTTTATTTCCCCTATAATTGTCGGTACGGCAAAAGCTTCAAAACTTCTTCCAAGTTCGGGGTCGTATCTTCGAATTGCTCCCAGTAGACCAAGCATTCCAACTTGAGCAAGATCCTCATGATAAGATTTCCCATTGGAGTATTTACGAGCGATTGACTGCACGAGTCTTTCATAATGCAATACTATATTGGTTTGTGCTTCATCATCATTCGTTTCCTGATACAATTTAATCCATTGCAAAATCTGCTCATTGGTCCCTGCTTTAGGAGGAGATTGTTCCGACATCCTTTTTCACCCGCTCTCCGCCGAGATACTTAGTTATTAGAATCGTTACACCCTTTTCATGGTATACCTTAACTTCGTCCATAAGCGTTTCTATTAAATATAGTCCGAGACCACCTTCACGGAGAAATTTCACTTCCTCGTTTTCACTGTAGGGTCCCACACGTTTTTTAGTTTCTTCAAAATTAAAACTTTGCCCGTAGTCCGATACCATAATTTCAAGTTTGTCTTTAAAGATTGCACATCCAACAACTATTTCGCCGTCTTCATGTTCTTTATAAGCATGTTGAACTGCATTTGTAATTGCCTCACTAGCTGCAATTTTAAGATCTTCAATATCTTCATAAGTAAATCCCATTCGACTTGCCAGTCCAGAAATAGTTAGACGTGCTACACCGACATATTGTGCTTTAGCTGGTACTCTCACTTCAATATAATCATACAGTTGCATCTTTTGCCCCACCTTCTTCAAATTCAATATCCATAACCTCTATCAGACCGGTTATTTCAAATAGCCGTTTTAATCGAGTATTAACGCCGATAATCTTCATATGACCGCCGTTCGCTTTTATTGCTTTATAAAACCCAACAAATACACCTAAACCGGTACTGTCCATATATGCGACTTCAGAAATATCAAGTTCCGCCTGCATTCCCATTTCTTTGTGTGCGGTTGCAAGTCGTTCCTTTAATATAGGTGCTGTAAAGACATCAATTTCCCCAACAATTTTAAAACGTTGAACACTACTACTTTCTTCTACTAACTGGACTTGAAGCTCCATTTCTCCACCTCAAACTTTTCTATTCTTATTTAGGTTTCTATATACCTATGTACCACTACAACAAAAGAATTAAACCTTTGAGTTATCTTTTTTAAAAATTACAATTGTAAAATCATCGCGAAGAACAAAATCTTGCATTTGCCCCAATTTTCCATATACTTCGTCCACCATTGTTTGGGCAGATTCATCTTTTACTTCCACTAACAAGTTCTTTATAAAATCTTCTTCAATAAAGCCTTGGGTCGTTCGAGTTTCCGTTACACCGTCCGTAAGTATTACAATAAAATCATTCTCTTCAAGTTCGATAGAACGTTCTTCATAGACAACATTTGGCTGCACACCAAGAAGCAGACCTTTTGCGCCTAGTTCAATAAACGTTTGGCTCTTCGCTTTGTATAATAGTGCAGGCTCATGACCTGCAGATGCATAATAGAATACGGATTCCTTCGCATCGTACTTACCATAAAACATCGATATGAACATTGAGTCGTCGACGCTTTTCTCCACAATTCGGTTAACCATATCTAATACTTCACGCGGTCTTGTTTTGTTACTCTTTATACTATCCATGGCGAACTTGATCATTGACATGCAAAGTGCAGCAGGTATTCCCTTACCGATAACATCGGCGACTGCGACACACGCACATTTATCATAGTCATAGACAAAATATATGTAATCCCCATTCATTTCCTTAGCTGGGACGGATAACGCTCCTATATCTAAACCTTGTATTTTAGGTATTTTCGTTTTCAGTAAAGTCTCTTGTACTTTAATAGCTACATTCATCTCCAACTGGATTTCTTCTTGCTTCCGGACTAAACTTTGATTTTCCTTTAACGCTAGCCCATAATGAATCATCATTTCAATTAAAAAATCAAATGAATGCACTAGTTCATCCGGCATAGACTCCAACACTTCTTTAAGCGCTAATTTATGAATACTTATCACGTCTTCAGGAGATATCTTCTCCTCGATTAACTTTCTACTAAAGTTTTGCCCAGCATATAATTCTTCTTCTCTTTGATTTAATATATACTGGTTCAATAATTCTTTATATTGCTTCCCCAATTCAACGTGCATTCAGCATCTCACCCTTATCGAAGCCATTTTATTGCAGTAACTGTCGTCCCGCAACCTTTTTTTGTCTCCATATTAAATTCATCCATTAATCTTCTTACACCAGGCAATCCTGCGCCAAGCCCTCCAGATGTCGTATATCCGTCTTCCATTACTTTTCTTACATCTTCAATTCCAGGCCCTTTATCAGAAGCTATAATCGAAATTCCGTGTAAGTCATTCTCATGTAAATGCTCTATTTCAAGTTTGCCTACTTTTGCATACAAATAAATATTCCTTGCTAGCTCACTGATAGCCGTCGTTATTCGGGCTTGATCAACGACACCGAAGCCTATTTTCTTTGCTTCGTTCCGGCCTAGCTGACGTGCAGCAACAATATCCCACTCCGTACAAATATCTACAGAAGACCGGTCATCCATATCTAATCCTCCAATTCTTTATAAAGTTTCGATAATCCATTCTCTAAATCAAGAGCAGTTAAAACGTTTTCCAAACGAATTCCAAGTTCAATGAGAGTAATCGCAACAGCAGGTTGAATCCCCGTAATTACAACTTTCGTTCCCATCAACCCTGTCATGCTAATGACATCGCCTAATACTTTTGCAATAAATGAATCAATAAAATCAATTGGCGTCAAGTCAATGACTACTCCTGTCGCAGCTGTCTCATGAATTTTCTTCAACAAATCTTCTTGGAAATGAATCGCAGTTTGATCGTCTAACTCCCACTGTATCGAGACGAGCAATGTATCATGCAATTTCAAAATCGGAATTCGCATATGCATTTCTATTCTACCTCCACTATTGCACGATTTGTATATTCTAAAGCTTCTTTCATTCCGCGTCGTAGTGTGCTAGTCGTCGTAAAGTCATTGAGATTTATTCCTAGAGTTACGATAGTTTGTGCAATTTCAGGGCGAATGCCGACAAGCATGCATTTTGCACCTACGAGGCGGACTGCATCAGCAGCTTGAATAATATGGTGCGCAACCATTGTATCGACAATAGGAACTCCTGTTATATCCAATAAGACAACCTCTGACCGATGCTTCACTACTCCATAAAGTAAGTTTTCGATAATTAACTTAGCTCGTTCAGTATCAACCGCTCCAACTAATGGCATGACTGAAATTTTATCGAAAATCGGAATTAGTGGTGCGGACAATTCCTGTAATGCAACCCTTTGAAGATTAAAAGTCCGACTCCATTCAAGTGAGTAAGCTTTTATAATACTTGAGCGCAATGGAGAGATCCATTCAGTTAACATTTTCATATAACTTCTCAAGTTGTCATTCGTAATAATACCTTCATCTTCTAACCTTTTAAAAGTAATACGAGCAAATGTATCCACCGCTTTATTAATAAAGGTGATCGGGCAATTCAATCGTACCAGATTCCTAGTAAACTCTCTTGCAGCCTCCAACTCAACATCTTTAGGCGCAGTTAGATACATAACCATCAGTTTTCCAAACTCGCAACTCACCTCTTCATGATAATGAGCTGGAATAAAACTGCTCAAACGCTCTTCTGGACTCTCGCTTATCGAGGAATTCCAATCCTCAACAAGTTCGTCAATATTAGTACTCACAAACTTAACTAGTTGCTTATTCATGATAAATCTTGTCAGCCCCTTACTATCCGAATTTACTGTATAATCCCATTGTAACGAAAACGGGTTGATAATCCAGCTTTTTTAATAAAAAAATTGAAAAACACCATAAGATTTAACTCTTATGGTGTTCCAGTTATATGTATGCTCAGAATTTGACGAGGCCGAAACTCACTTCAAGAGCTTCATCAACCTGTTCCATCAAAAATTCGTCTAGTTGAGTGATCTTATCTGTCAATCTTGACTTGTCAATTGTGCGGACCTGTTCGAGCAAGATTACTGAATCTCGCTCGAAACCATAGCGTTCCGCATCAATTTCTACATGTGTTGGCAATTTTGCTTTTTGAATTTGTGCAGTAATTGCCGCAATGATAACTGTCGGACTAAACCGGTTCCCTATATCATTTTGAATAACAAGAACCGGTCTCGTTCCACCTTGCTCAGAACCTACGACAGGCGACAGGTCTGCAAAAAAGACGTCTCCACGTTTTATTGGCAACTTTTCATCCCCCGCTTACGAGACGTTCCACCTTATGCTGGGCTTCAAACTCTACGTGCAAGCATTCCGCGGCAATTTTTAAGTTAATATGTGACATTTCGATATAACCTTTTATCATTGTTTCCCGAATTGAATCAGACTTGCTATCAGTTATATACCTTTTTGTCGAAATATAAACAAAATCACCACGATCCGGCTCCTGATGGACGACCGTATGTTCATTTTCGTTCAACATTCGTTTAGGAATCTTAACGATAATTTCCCTGGTATTCTTATTTGCACGCAACATCAGCACCTCCAACAAACCCGCTCTCTAATTTGACTACGTCTCCATCTTATCACTTATACGTGACAAAGAGAAGACATAGAAGTAAATAGATAGACATGATTCAGCAAGAATACAAGATTCTTTGTCGAAAGTACTCAAATTATAGCCAATCGCTTCCCATTAACTTTCATCCAAATATCCTTGGATTCGTTTTCAGACAAACACTCTTGGCACTCTCTTCGAAATGGATGTTGCAATTTCATAGGGTATCGTATCCAGTTTATTTGCCCACTCTTCCACGGTAATCTCTTCATTACCTTGGATACCGATAAGAATAACCTTTTCACCAACCGGCATTTCATAAGGTAATTTAATCATACATTGGTCCATGCAAATCGTACCGACTATTGGAGCCCTCACCTCGCCAATAAGTACATCCTGCCCAACCAACCCACGCCGCAAACCATCTGCATAACCAATTGGCAGCGTTCCAATCCACTCATCAGTAGATGTTTCATACTTTGCCCCATAGCTAATCTTTCTTCCCTTTTCAACTAACTTTATAAAGGCAAGTTCACTTTCAAGCGTCATAGATCTTTCTAGCTTGAAAGGTAAATGCTCATTTACAAATTCAGAAGGGGCAATACCGTATAATCCTATACCTATGCGAACTGCATCCAATCCATATTCGGGGTATAAAGATGCTGCAGCAGTGTTCGCTGCATGGATTAGTCGAGGTTTTTCTGGTAACGAATTTACGAATTCCATAAACACCTTATACTGCAAATCTGTTGTAAAACGACTCTCCTCATCAGCACATGAAAAGTGAGTAAATATCCCCTCCATCAATACAGATGATGAGTGCCCACTAATTGCGGATGTTAAGAGCTGAAGCTCGTGAATATCCCTAAATCCAATTCTACCCATTCCACTATCAATTTTTACATGAATCTTTAAAGGTTTCACATTTTTTTTATATTCATCCAAAACAGCATACATCCACTTCAAATCTGATACCGCGATTGAAATATCTAATTCTACTGCCTTTTCCACAAATGAAACTGGAGACAACCCCATGACAAGAATATCTCCATCGATACCAGCCAGACGGAGCTGAACAGCCTCATCCGGCGTACTAACTGCAAGCATGTCTGCACCCGCTTCAAGTGCAGCTTTTGAAACTTCCAAATCCCCATGACCATAGCCATACGCTTTCACTACAGCAATTATTGATGTTTCGCTTTTTAACTTCTTTTTAAAGTGATTTATATTATTCTTAACTGCTTGCAGGTTGATTCGGGCAATTGTTGGGCGATAGTTCTTTGTAATATCCATCAGCGATTCCCTCATTTAAATGTAGTACATCTATTATGAATTCTTTGCCCGTCATACGTCAACAATTGTTATTTCATTTCTCCAGGAGACATCGATGATGCTACTTCGATTAACTCCGCTTTCGATAAGTTCTCGGAGGCTATGAAAAATGAAATTCCGTCACTTTCCCACCGAATGGATTTATCGGTAACTGCAGCAACTGCGAATCCAAGATCGACTGGATCTCCTTCTACAGAAACAGCCATGGCGTTCTCAGGTCGTGCAGCCGGCTCTTGAATAACTGTAAATCCTTTTTCACCACTAAAAGTCATAAAGGAGCGCTCCCCACCATCCGTTTTCACAATCCCCTCTTCTTCAAGTACGGCTGATTGAGTTACCATAGGATAATACGGGATAAAACGTGCCTCATCTTCTTGTTCTTCAGATTCATTTCCTTCAGTTTCTTCTTCCTCTTCAGTTTCTGCACTATTTAACTCCACTGCATAATCGGAAGCTTTTCGTTCTGTACCGAGGGTGATTTTCGTAAAAGTAATTCGGATTTTCTCTTCTTTACTTTCATCTAAAACTGATACATGCCCTGGTAATAATGTCTTTTTATCAATATAAATTTGTTGCGTTGGAAGTACTTTCTTATGATTATTTCTAGTTACAGTTTCAAAAATGTACATTTCATCCTTTTCCGTCATCGTCGCATTTTCGTCCGACTTAATATCATCAGATAAGGCACCAATTAAATACGGTTGGCTATTTTGGGCTGGCCAGTCACTTTGAAACTTATATGTCTTGCCTAGAGAAGGCGTCACAACAAACACACCGTCTTCATTTCTGACAATCATCTGTGAATCTTCTTTTCCTTCTTCCGTTACATGTACACGGTAAAGATCTGGTTTCGTGTGCCAAACTGTGACATCATATAACCTTGGCTCGGCCCCCGTCTTTATTTCCATTGTTGCTTGTAACTCGTACCCTTTCGTATCATTCCATTTTCCACTGAGCTTCTTCATAACATCTTCTTTCGACGGTGCCCCACAAGCCGCGAGGACAATCATAACTACAACAAACATGAAAGCAATTATTCGGCTACGCAAATAGTTCATCCTTTCTCATTTCAATCGGGTAAATCATCTTATGAGGAAGGACAGAAGTTTATGCGAGCAAGATAACCTGAGCTGCCGCAACAGTTTGAGTATGAGTTATAGAAATAAAACCAGAAACCTGTGCCTCTTTGAAATAAAGTAATGGTTTCCCCTTCTCGTCGGGCACAATTTCGATATCCAAAAAACTACATGACGCTCCAATTCCGGTCCCTTTAGCTTTGGCGAATGCCTCTTTTCCTGCAAAACGACCGGCAAGAAATTCAGTGCGTCGATGGTCAGTTAAAGAAGTATATATATCCATTTCTTTCTTCGTTAATATACGCGTTCTAAATCGCTCGTTGCGTGCGTCTAATTTTGCAATTCGCTCCAGTTCGATGATATCCAAACCAATTCCTTCAAGCATTAAAAACGTCTCCTTTCCACTATCGTTAAATACTATGTATAATGAACTGAAAGATTGAGGTGAAAATAGTGTTCATACGTAGAGAGAGTTTTTCCCAATACAAAAAACTGTACCCGGTTGTATCCATTTTACTTGCTTTAAACATCTTTATTTTTGTCCTCACCATCCTGCCATTCATCGGAAACAAAATTTATTTTTCCGGTATGGGTATTAACGCATACATCGCTGCAGGCGAGTGGTGGCGATTGTTCACACCTATGTTTTTACACGCTGGATTCATGCACATATTATTTAATATGTTTGCACTCTTCATTTTCGGTCCAGAACTAGAAAGAGTAGCTGGTAAAACAAGATTCCTTACAATCTATTTATTATCAGGGATTTTCGGAAACGTTGCCGTCTTTTTCCTTGAGGACTTAAATTACGCGCATGTGGGTGCTAGTGGAGCTATCTTTGGTATTTTCGGTGCTTTTGGAGCACTTGTTTACTATACTAAAAATGTTTTACCTGAATTACGACAAATCATTATACCAATTATAATCATAAGTGTTGTAATGACATTCCTACAACCAGGCATTAATATACTTGCGCACCTTATTGGCCTAGTCGTCGGATTCCTCATCGGTTTGAGTTACTTCCACCCTAAAAAAATTGTTAGTTGGCGAAAAACCAAGAGGTAGCATTCTACTTCTTGGTTTCATTTTCACCAGACGGTTCATACCAACCTAAAATACGTTCCGCTTCTGATTCTTCCATATGACTCACTTGTGCATTGAACATGGAGGCCCCTGATTTAATTCGGGCAGAAAGTGTTGCAACACCCTTCTTTTTATGAAAATAATTCTGTTTCATTTCCATAGACTGAATCCTTTTCTTCATCACGTAAACCGTTTGTAAACTAAACTGTCTAAAACGCATTGTTAACTGCTGATTGGTAAGTGTGTAAGCTGCTGAACGATGCTGCCACAATCCTAAAAGAACGACCAACGGCAAAACCAAGAATGACAACAGTCCATACGGAAAGAAAAAGTACGACACTGCTCCAAATAGTGGAACCATCCAAATAAAGTAAATGCGGTAATAATAGCGTTTTCCTTTACTAGGCAACTTATTAACAGGATCCTCAAATAGAAAGTCAGGGAATATCTCCTTTAATGGCTCTATAACTTTTTCTCTTTTTACTAGTGGAAGTAAAGTAATCCTCGCATCTTCTCCCAATCCACCTCCCGCATTATCAATTACTACAGTTGCATAGCCAAAGAATTGCCTGAAAGGGTTCTCGATTATACGTATACCTTGAATCCTATTTAGCGGGACTGTGGCCCTTTTCTTCTCAATAAGTCCTTTTGTAATAACAAGATCCTCTTCTTCTAGCGAGACTTTAAATCCATAATAAGAAAGAAACGTCATCGCTACAGAAATCCCCCACACGATTATTAAACCAAATAAGGCAGCAATAACGACGATGAAAACTCCAAACTTAACAAATCTGGCAAACTCATCATATACGGTTTCATATGGAAGTAAATCCCCAAACTGCATTATAAAAATGAATGCACCCGATAAGATTAAACCAATTCCACCTGAAGTCGTTGCCAATATAAGCAAATCTTTTATAGACATCGTAAAGACAGACTTGGACCTCGGTACTTCCACTTCAACCATCATGTCCATTTCTTCATTTTCTTCGATAGGAACAGTAATTCTTCTTTTTTTAGCCTCTGCTATTACTGTTTCGATACGCTTAGCATCTTCCTTTGTAATCGCAGTAAGCTCAGCCTCTGATTTTAACGACGCTGTATTGCCAGCCGTTTCCACCTTTACTTTAACTAACTTTAATGGTCTGTGCAAAATCCCCTCCGTATAATCAAGGCTCTGTATACGATCAAAGGGTATGTATCTTTTCTTTTTCACAAACAAGCCATACTCAATCCTAAGTTCATCTTCCTCAAACCAATACACAAAGCGTTTCCACTTAATAATTCCAGAAATGAAAAACGTAAGAATCAATACACCGAAAATAATAAATGTAAGATACTCAAAGTACCACTTTCCTGAGCCTGTATCTTTAAACCCATTCGCAAAAACGAGTACAAGTAGTGGAATTATCATCTCTTTTAACGTTTTCAACACTTCAATAACTGCAGTGACCCAATGAAGTTTGTACCTAGCATTAGACATCGTCTTCGGCCACCCTTGCAAGTGCAGAAATACGGCTTCGAAGTTCATCCGCTTCATCTATTAGTAATGCAGGGATTGTATGATTGGTTGCCGCTGTTGAAACTGTGATACCTGCCAAATTATATTTTCGAAGAATGGGCCCTTGTGAGGTATCCACATGTTGAACACGCACCATTGGAATTAGCGTCCGTTTAACGATAAATAAGCCATGTTGTAATTCTATCTCAGATTCTCGCACTTCATAACGCCAGCGCATCCATCTGACTTTTGGAAATAAATAAATGAATAAATACGCGTAAAGCAAGATGGCTACCGAAGCAATTGCATAGATCCACCAAGGTCCATCTGTCAGATAAGTAATTACACCAGCGCCTACTCCCAACAGTACAAATAAAACAGTTTGTATGATGCCATATAAACGCCAAACTTTTAATCCTTTTACTGAAATTTGATTCACCGGCTGCGACCTCATCTTAAACACCTCTTTCTTTCTTCTATTCTATACGAATGCAAGCGATAATGGTTTCAACTACGCATAAAGAACTTATTTCATTCGTTTTTTTCCTAACCCCCTATCGATTGCTCAGCTTTTTTATATGCGTTTCCAGTTCTTGTATTGACACAATGCACTTCCACAAAACAAAAAAGCCGGAAATACGCAAAATGCGATTTCCGGCTTTGGATATTTATTATTAAGATTCTGTACGACCACTGCGTGAACGGCTTGCACCTCTGCTACCGCCACCACTTTCACGTCCACGACGAGCTCCACCACTACGGTCTGAGCTACGGCCTCCGCCACTGCCGCCACGACTTCCGCCGCCACGTCCAGCATAAGGACGACCGCTTCCACCACTGCCGCCGCCACGGTTGCCTTTATAGCCGCCGCCTCCGCCAGATCTTCTTTGTGGAAGTGGACGCTCTTCTGAAATAGATACAGGAGCATCGTTTGGTTCAACTGTCATGTTTCGAAGAGCTGCTGCAACAATCTCAGTTGCATCAAACTTTTCAAGCATTTCAGCCGCAAGTTGTTTGTAATCACTTAATTCGTTTTTCTCAATTACTTCCGTCAACTGTTCAACAGAAAGACGTTGCTGTCCAATTAGAGCCTCATCAGATGATGGAGGAACTAAAGCAGTCATACGCTTCTTTGTTGTATCTTCAACAATTCGAAGATAACCCATTTCACGAGGTGTAACAAAAGTAACAGCTACTCCACTTTTCCCTGCGCGTCCAGTACGACCAATACGGTGTACATAACTTTCAGGATCTTGAGGAATATCGAAGTTGTAAACATGCGTAACACTTGAAATATCAAGTCCACGTGCTGCAACATCAGTAGCAACTAGAATATCGATTTTACCTTCTTTAAATTGACGAAGAACAGACATACGTTTCGCTTGTGTTAAATCGCCGTGAATTCCTTCTGCGATATAGCCACGAACTGAAAGTGCATTTGAAAGCTCGTCAACACGACGCTTTGTACGGCCAAAAATAATTGCGAATTCTGGCTGTTGAACATTTAAAATGCGTGATAATATATCAAACTTTTCACGTTCTTGCGCCTTCACGAAAAACTGATCAATGTTGTCAACTGTCATTGCTTTTGATTTAATTTTAACAACTTCTGGGTTTTTCATGAATGTTTCAGCAATTTTTTGAATCGGTCTAGGCATAGTAGCAGAGAAAAGAAGCGTTTGACGCTCATCTGGCACACTAGACATAATTGTATTAATATCTTCAATGAAGCCCATGTTCAGCATTTCATCTGCTTCGTCTAGGACGAGCGTTTGAACGCCATCAAGCTTCAATGTTTTACGTTTGATATGGTCTAGAATACGTCCTGGAGTTCCGACAACAATTTGTGGGTTGTTGCGTAACGCACGGATTTGTCGTCCAATTTCTTGTCCGCCATAAACCGATAGAACACGTACACGTTTGTCGTTACCGATACGGTGAATCTCTTCAGATACCTGAATAGCTAATTCCCGTGTTGGCGCGATTACAAGTGCTTGTACTGCTGTTTTTCTTGTGTCAACTTTTTCAATGATCGGAATACCGAATGCAGTAGTTTTACCTGTACCCGTTTGTGCTTGCCCGATAATGTCGCGACCTTCCATACCAAACTTAACTGTACCTTCTTGGATGGGTGTTGCTTCTTCGAACCCCATGTTTTTTAACGCACGTTGTGTGGATTCGCTGATATTTAGTTCTGAAAATTTAGTCAAACTTTTCAATCTCCTTTGTTTTCTTCATTTGACAATTGGTTACATTTGCAAATGAAAGCGCGGCAAATTCGAGCCTGAAAGGGGACGTTTCCGATATTTTTACATTCTCTATATATTCTTTATTAGAGGTTGTTGTTGAAAAGGAAAGCCCGGTCTTTGCCGAGCGGTTTGGTCAATGAACGCAAGTCCATAATTGAACGATCAAACCGTTTTATTCAAAAAAAAGTACTCTTCAACAATTGAAGAGCCCCGTTGAAATGTATCCAATGCTCAATACATTGTAGCATGCATAATGACATACCGCAATCAATCTGCTCAAGTACTAATAATCAGTTTTCAGGTGTTTTGTCGTCGATAAACTCGAGTACCTTTGGAAACCAATCTAAGTGGTCATCACTGTAACATATATGATGCTTTCCTAGTTCAGATTTTATAAATATCTTCTCTGAGGAACCCAATGTTTTATATAGATGTTCAGCTGAAGAAAAAGGGACAATGCCATCTTTCCTTCCTTGAACTATGCAGACTGGTGTTTTAATCTGTTCATAGTAAGGTTCCACCATTTTCACAATACGTAAAAATTCAACAGTTGCCTGAAATGGCGTATGTCGTAGTTTGTAGTTATACATTTGATGAAATGAGTTTGGTGGATACTTTTTAGTAATTGTTTCAATTAACATAACGCCCATGTCTTCCAGTAAATTACGTGGACTTATATATTTTGCAGCAGCACTTAGTAACACAAGTTTTTCAATCGGGTACCTTAGAGACAAGTACATCGCAATTAAGCCGCCCATAGAAAAGCCGACCACAACAACCCGGTCGGCCTCCGCCTGTAGCTTCCTCATTGCAAGTTCAGCTTCCATCATCCATGACTCCGCTGAGGTATTTGCCAAATCGAGCGTGACGCCGTGCCCTGGTAGTATTGGTACTTCAATTAACCATTCCGTTTTTTCTTGCATGTATTTAACCAATGGTTCCACTTCGAATGGACCACCTGTAAACCCATGAATGAATAGAACCCCCGTCTTCATGACTCGTACCCAAGAAGTACATTTTCAAGAGCAATCCCGCGAGACCCTTTTAATAAAATCACTGAGTTCCCGTCCGTATTTGTCTGCAAAGCACTGATGATCGGGCGATAATCATTTTTCGTCCAGATTAAGTGACCGCCGAGTCCACGTTTTTTCAACGCCTTGTACAGCCATTCCATCAACTCTCCGTAAAGGCAAATACCAGAAAGATCCATCGCACTCAGTTGGTCTGCGAACATTTCGTGATAGGCAATTTCTTCATTACCGAGCTCAAGCATATCCCCGAGCACAACCCATTTTTCTTTTCGAAGATTCGTTTCTTGAATAAAATCAAGTGCCGCCCGCATTGAGGTTGGTGCAGCATTATACGCATCATTAATAAATAAAGCGCCGTTTTTAGCCAATACAGGTTGCATTCGCATATCCGTTAGAACAGCCTTAGTTAATGCGGAATGGATATCTTCACTGCTAACCCCTACTTCATGTGCAAGTAAAATCGCTGCCAACGTATTTTTCACTTGATGGACACCGTAAACTGGAATCGTAAATTCAGCAGTCAGTAACCCTGAAACAGTGAAACTGCTCCCATTTTCAACGGTTTCAACCAATCCATATGTCAAAGCATTGTCTTCCCCATAACCAAACGGGATGGAATGAATTGTAGTTTCTTGCTTCAATAATTTACGTAGTAGTTCCTCGTCTCCGTCATAAAAAAGCTTGCCTTCACTCGCAAGTCCATCGACGATTTCGAGTTTCGCCTTTGCAATTCCTTCTCTTGAACCAAGATCCTGCATATGAGCTTCCCCGATATTTGTAATTACAGCATAATCCGGTTTAGCTAATTTCGATAAAAAAGAAATTTCACCAAAGCTGCTCATTCCCATTTCAAGGATAGCAAATTCCGTTGCATCCTCTAACGCTAGAATCGTTAATGGCAACCCCAGTTCATTATTATAATTCCCTTCTGTTTTATGCACATTAAAATAAGGGGAAAGGACGCTGGCAATTAGATCTTTCGTTGAAGTTTTACCATTTGAACCGGTAATCCCAATCACCTTACACGAAAGAGTATCCCGATAGATCCGAGCCATTTCCTGTAAAGCAAGGGCTGGATTCTTTACGAAAATTAAAGGAATATCCTTTGGCGGATTTGGTTCATCTTCCATCCATAAAGATGCAACTGCACCCTTCACAATCGCACTCTCGACATATTTATGCCCATTCACTTGTTCCCCACGGAATGGAATGAAAAGGTCTCCCTCTTTCACTTTTCGAGAATCTATCGAAGCACCTTTAACTAAGACGCCCTCCATACTTTGTCCATCGGCTTGCAACCAATTCGCAAGTTCTGTTAGTTTCTTTCTCACTTTATATCACTCAATCCATTGTATATTGTATGTTTTGTTTTTCAGCATGACGTTCAAGCGCCAAATCTATTAGACTTTCGATTAACTCAGGGTACGTAACCCCTGTTTTCTGCCATAATAGAGGGAACATGCTTGTCGGCGTAAATCCAGGCATCGTATTCACTTCGTTTATAAGCACTTCATCGTCCGCAGTCACGAAAAAGTCGGCCCGAACAAGACCTGAACAATCTAACACTTTATAAGCTTCAAGTGCCATTTCCTTCATTTTGACTGCCACTTTTTGCGTAACTTCAGCAGGGATGACTAAAGCGGTATTGCCATCTTTATATTTAGCTTCATAATCGTAGAAATCAGATACCGGTTTTATCTCTCCAGTAACAGAACATTTTGGAGTGTCGTTACCCATAACACCCATTTCAATCTCACGCGCAGTCACACCTTGTTCTACGATAATTCTTCGATCAAACTTTAGTGCGAAATTAATTGCCGTTATTAAACCTGCTCGGTCCACAGCTTTACTAATTCCAACACTTGAACCTAAATTTGCCGGTTTAACAAACATTGGATAGCCGAGTTCTTGTTCCATTTGGTCGATTAGTTGTTCCTGATTAGTTGCCCACCCTTTGCGGATGAAATAAACATAAGGAACTTGTTCCAATCCTACTTGTGCGAAAAGCTGCTTCATAGATACTTTATCCATTCCAGCTGAAGACGCTAACACACCATTACCTACATAAGGAATATTCATTACTTCAAAAAAACCTTGAACCGTCCCATCTTCGCCGTTCGTACCATGTAGGAGTGGAAAAAGAACGTCAGGCATTCCGGATCCCCCATTTAAGAAATCATGGATACTATCAGGGTTATCTTCACCGCTCCCAACTAATCTAAGCTCTTCAATTGTCTTCACAGGACGTTCTAGTGATTCCCCTTTACGCCATTCCCCGTTATATGTAATATAGACCGGGACAACCTCATAGCGTTCAAAGTCAATCGCTTGAATCACAGCTCTTGCTGTAGATAATGAAACTTCATGTTCAGCCGATTTTCCACCATAAATTAAACCTAATGTTTTTTTCATTTATTTTCCCTCGCCGTTCATTTAAATTTGTTATTACAGTTTACCATGAGACGACCAATTACATGAATGATAAACACAAAATAAATACAATTTGGCACAACAACCAAGCCAATGACTAATTTCCTTGAGCTGAGATAAGCGTTCAAATAGGAAATGGCAACTTCTTCACGAGCAAGGTCGTCTTGTTTGCGGTATAATTAAAAAAGCTTAAACTTAAAATTAAAGGTGATTATAAACTATGAAACTACCAAACAGGCCCGCTGACCGTTTCGACTGGACGCTCGCCTTTATCTTATTACTTTTCGCGATTATTAGTCTATTTGCTATTTCTTCGGCTCAAACATCAGGTCAATACAAACCCGTTTTTGTCCCTTCCCAAATCCAATGGTATTTGGTTAGTTCTGTTATCATTGCACTGGCTATGTTTTTCGAACCAGAACAATATAAAAAAGTTGCTTGGTATGTTTATGGATTTGGAGTCTTTCTACTCGCTTTCCTTTATTTTGCCCCAAGTGGTGCTGAAGGCTATATCGCGGTAGAGAGATTAGGAGCTACAAGATGGCTCAACATTCCGGTTATAGGTCAAATTCAACCTTCGGAGTTCGTCAAAACATTTTTCATCCTTGCATTAGCTCGTTTAGTTAGCAAACATCAGGAGATAAATGTGGATAGAACATTAAAATCAGACTTTCTTCTCTTAGTGAAAATTGGAATCACTTCCTTAGTTCCAATTGGCTTCATTTTTTTACAACCAGATTTGGGAACTGCACTCGTCTATATGTCAATTTCCGCGGCAGTAATTATTGTTTCCGGAATATCTTGGAGAATCCTTCTTCCACTCTTTTTGTCCGCTGCTGCTGCGGCGGGAAGCTTGTTTTGGATGGCTCTCTATGCCCGCGACTTCATGGAGAAGCTCGGCTTTGAAGAACACCAATTCAAAAGAATTTATTCCTGGCTAGATCCTTACTCTTATCCGAGCGGTGAAGCGTACAATCTTATTACTTCACTTAATGCCATCGGTACTGGCGGTATGACCGGAAAAGGTTATATGGGGCGTGAAGTTTACGTTCCAGAGTTACATACCGACTTTATTTTCAGTGTGATTGGTGAAGAATATGGATTTATCGGAGCAAGTATTGTTATTAGCTTGTTTTTCATCCTTATTTATCATTTAACGAAAGTCGCTCTTGAATTAAAAGATCCGTTTAGCGTATATGTCAGCACGGGCGTCATTGCGATGATTACATTTCACGTTTTTGAAAATGTAGGAATGACAATTCAACTATTACCCATAACAGGTATTACCTTACCTTTCATTAGTTACGGTGGAAGTTCTCTAATGAGTAATATGTTAGCTATAGGCCTAATTTTTAGTATGAAATTCCATCACAGAACGTATATGTTCGGAGAAGAAGATGAATAAGAATGATTCTATGAATTAAGAAAAGCTCCAGCAAAAAAATGCTGGAGCTTTTCTTATTGTTCTTTATTATTGCGACTGAATATGCGGGTCATGTACAGGCGGCGCGAGGGCTTTCAGCATGTCAACACGGGATTTCGTCAATGTAGCCGAAACACCCAACTTCGCCAGGTTAGATATGATCTTTTTTAAATCGATTTCTTTTGGCACCTTTTCCACCTCGACCTTTCTTTGAAGTTAAGACGTAAACGTACGAATAAAGTTTCTTGAAATCTAATGATTGGTGTTTCCTTTAATGTTATTCCTATTGTACCACTCCTTAAGCATTTCAAATTTATCAATTATGTTACAGATTTGACTTATTTCAATGTTTTTATTCAAACAAAGCAATAATCATTATTGAATTCCGCACCTTTTTGAGGAATCACTTCGAATTGCAGATAAATTCATCCATTTCAATTGTATGAATATCCTTGGAAATGTAGAATGATGGTATTAGACCATTAGGAAAGCAGGGTTACTCCATGAAAAAAGCAATTCTACTTCTGATGTCAGTCCAATTTTTTGTTTACCTTGGATTCGGTATCATTATTCCAATTTTACCGGAAGTTATTATCGAACAAGGATTTTCAGAAGTACATGTAGGGGGATTATTAACGATATATGCTCTTGCATCTTTCTTTACCGCCCCACTCTGGGGTGCATTCTCTGACAGAACCGGACGTAAAAAACTTATCCTTATCGGGCTTATCGGTTTCAGTTTAAGTTTTTTCTTGTTCGCAGTGTTTATGGACAACTTGCTTCTTTTATATGCCTCTCGAATAGTCGGAGGGTTCTTCTCAGGCGCTCTCTATACAGCAGTTACAGGATTTGTTGCAGATATGACGGATGATGAGGATCGAAATAAATACATGGGTCTTCTTGGTATGTCCATTGGACTCGGATTTATTTTTGGACCAGCAATCGGCGGGGTCTTGGGTGACATTTCAATCCAGCTTCCATTTCTTGCATCCGGTACTTTGTCTTTCCTGATTTTCATTTACGCGAGCATTATTTTAAAAGAACCTGAAAAACGTGGGGATGCAACTAAGCGAGCATTGTTACCCAAAGGTGGACAAGTGCTTTGGAAATATAGAATTCGCTACTTGTTCTTATTCTCATTTATGGTTACATTTCTATTGGCTGGTATAGAAGCTACGTTTCAGCTTTTTCAAATCGATAATATCCAGATTACACCACTTGAACTCGGTTACTTATTTATGGCCAGTGGATTTGTCGATGCAGCCGTACAAGGCGGTATCGTACGCCGTATCAAGAACGGAACCGAAACCACATGGATCATGATTGCACAATTTGTTGCGGCGATTGGGATTGTCTTGATTCCATTCACGACGAATCTGATATGGGCCGGGGTAGCGTTAAGTATATTCACCGGTGGTAATGCACTTGCTCGAACTGCACTTGTATCCCTTACAACAAAGGAATCTGGCGGAAAATACGGAACAGCAGCGGGAATGACGTATTCAATGGATAATATGGGACGTATTTTCGGCCCTTTATTATTTACTTTCATTTTCACAAAAGAAGCTGGGAATATGTATTTCCTATCAGCGATTCTTGGCGTGTTATCCATTGGACTCATTATCGCGTTTCGTAATTCGGCGAAAGCTTTAAAAACTTCAAGCCTCCCGACTGAAAAGTAAAAACAGATTGTTTTATCGCCATAGATGGCGATAAAACAATCTGTTTTTTACACTTCTACACCCAGTATTGATTGCTTCATCTCTGGTTTTTGTTCAATTGCTTCTTTTAGTTTTGATTTCGCCCGATGAATGCGTGTTTTTACTACATCCAGCTTAATATTTAATGCCAAAGCAATCTCGGTATATTTTAAATCTGTAAAGTATTGAAGAATAAGCACAGCCTTATGTTCGGGTGAAAGTTTGTCTATCTCTTCCAGTAACGTTTTTCGTATGAACTTTTCTTCTAAATTGGTTTCAAGTGTTGAAACGTTTTTGTATTCTTTGGAATGAATACTACAAATGATTTCATCTTCCGTCGCGATTTCATAGCGGTACTTTGATTTTTGAAGATGATCAATTGCCGTTCGAGTAGTAATTGTTGTTAGCCATGCGCCCAATTTTTCCCCATCTCGTAGCGCATCCAGATTTTCGAATGCCTTGATAAACGATTCCTGCAGCACGTCTTGGGCCAAATCATGCTCTTTCACGATGTAATAAGCTGTGTAATAAACACGTTTGTAAAACATTTCAAAAATGATTCTTTCCGATTCATTTTCCTTTTTATATAAATGCTTTACTATTTCTTTTACCATAACAACCGCCCCATTCCATATGTCTTATATGCACTACTTCTACTAATTCCCCACGTCTCCTTTATCCAATTTCACCGAACTTCTATCATTCGTAACAATCCTTTATAAGTCCTCATAATCATAGCGAAATAGCTATTTTCCGCGTCAAATAAAGCATTGTTTTTCATAGGAATTTTAAAGTGTATTATGCAATTGATGGTTCAGACCAAACGGATTCAATCCAACTTACTCTCTATTATTCAGCATTTTCAACTCCATAAGGTATACTTGGCATATGTATATAAGTGATTGGAGGGTAATGTGTATGGTCGAATTATTCACTTTTACAGTTACTGCAATTCTAGTGTCAAACATTTTTCTTGCAATCGCCATTATTTTCCTTGAGCGAAGAGACCCTACATCTACTTGGGCTTGGGTATTAGTACTTTTTTTCATCCCCGTTTTAGGTTTTATTATCTACCTTCTGTTTGGTAGAAAACTTAGGAAAAAGCATCTTTTTCGCTGGGAAGGACGAAAACGAATTGGCATTGAACAACTTATCGATTACCAAATTGAAGCTATCGAAGAAGGAACGCTAGAGTTTAGATTAGACGATGCGGAACATTACAAAGATATGATTTACCTGCATTTGCGAAACAATCATGCTGTTCTTACGCAAGACAATGACATTGAGATATTTAATGATGGTGCAGTTAAGTTTGATGCCTTACTAAAAGATCTCGAAGCAGCCAAAAATCACATTCATTTTCAATATTACATTATCCGTCTAGATACACTTGGAAATCGAATATTGAATGTACTCATAAAAAAAGCACAACAAGGAGTAAAGGTCAGAGTTTTGTTCGATGATATCGGTTCAAGACGGCTTTACAAAAGACATTTTAAAGAACTAATCAAGCATGGCGGAGAGGTTGAGGCATTCTTCCCTTCTATTTTCCCAATGATCAATCCTCGCCTAAATTACAGAAATCACCGTAAAATTGTGGTAATAGATGGCCGAATTGGCTATGTGGGTGGTTTTAACGTTGGTGATGAATACCTTGGACATAATAAAAGATTTGGCTATTGGCGTGACACACATTTACGTTTTGAAGGAAGTGCCTTACACCCACTTCAAACTAGGTTTATCCTTGATTGGAACCAAGCATCTGTCACTCACTCAATCGAATATTCCGATCGCTATTTCCCTATCATCCCGGCAAAAGGTTCTGTAGGGATGCAAATCGTTTCTAGTGGACCCGATTCTGAATGGGAGCAAATCAAGGATGGCTATTTGAAGATGATCTTCCTCGCCCAAAAGTATATCTATATCCAAACACCTTATTTTATTCCCGATGTCAGTTTTCTAGACGCTTTACGTATTGCTTGTTTATCTGGTGTCGATGTTCGAATTATGATTCCAAACAAGCCTGACCATATGTTTGTTTACTGGGCTACGTATTCAAATGTGGGGCTATTGCTGAAAGCGGGGGCCAAAGTATATATCTATGAGAACGGCTTTATTCACGCGAAAACGATTGTCGTTGACGATGAAGTCTCAACTGTTGGTACTGCAAATATAGACGTTAGAAGCTTTAAATTGAACTTTGAAATCAATGCTTTTATCTATGACCGAGAAAAATCACATGAACTTGCTAAATTATTTGAACAGGACATTCTCTTGTCTACCGAATTGACTTCTGAGATTTACAATGAACGAACGAGGTTAATTAAGATAAAAGAATCCTTAGCTCGACTCGTATCACCAATTTTATAAAATTAGGGACGCCTCTTTTAAAGAGACGCCCCTTTTCTTTGGTTCTATCTAAAGCGACTTCGTCGAACTTATATACCTAAGTATTCTTCCAACGTTATTTTCTGCTGATAGAGTTCTGTGGCTACTTCCTCTCCTACATAGCGGTAATGCCAGGATTCGTACATATAGCCAGTAATCTCTTCTTTCCCTAATGGATAGCGCATTATAAAGCCGTATCTATGCGCATTTGAAGCAAGCCACTTACCTGCTTCTGATTCTCCAAATTCTGCAGTTAGCCAAAGATCCTGCTCGTTTTCCTCACCGATATCAAACGTAAGTCCGGTTTGATGCTCAGAGTAACCTGGGCGTGCGCTATAGCGATCCGCTGCCTCGCGTCCATCTTTATCAACGTAGCGTTTATAGAGCCCTTGCTGATATTCAAAAGATCGATACGTACTGAATGCAACGAGTGAGTATCCAGATAATTTTGCCTCGGCAGCCATTTCTTCATACTTAGACCGTGCCTCTTTATCTTCTCCCGGAGCATACGTTGCTGGTAATGGATACTTCTTACTAGCAATAAGTATTCCTTGAATATAAGTTGGCTCTGAAGGAAGTTCCTGACCTTCAATATAACCTCCCGAATCTGTAACGGGGAGATTTTGCTCTTCCTTTACCACATCTTCAACTTTGTTTTCCTCAATCAATTCCTCTTCGTTACTCTTGCTAGGTTTCTCTAAGAAGTCTTCAGGTTCTTTTACCTTTTCACGGTCCGGCAGTGCGACCTCAACTCCAATTTGATTAAAGCTTTTCTCGATATCCCAATTATTTAGGCCTATCCAAGTAACAAGACTAGTCGAAATAATAGCCATAATAATGAGCCCGATGGTAATTCCTTTACTGTTCCTTTTTTTCTTCTCTTTGAATTTGTACTTGTTATTTCTCTTCATCAATCGCAGCCTACCTTTACTAAGTATTCATCCATTCTATCATCATTTTTATTTATAGTCTTCGCATGGTATCATTTGAGATAACTTTATAAATATTCCTATGGATTGGAAGGATGCACCTAATGAACAACCAACGATGGCTTTCAATGAGCTTCCTAACCTTCTTTTTTACTTGGGGCGTTTTCCTACCCTACTGGACTGGATGGCTAACCATTGAAAAAGAATTATCTGTAACTGCAGCAAGTGTAGTAATGGGAGCGGGTATGATTGCGAGATCACTCTCAACGTTTTTCATTTTTCCATACATAACGAATCGAATATCAATGTCACGCACTATAAAGTTCCTGTCTATTATCGCACTTGGTTTATCTTTTTTATATATTCCTATATCCTCTTTTAATTCCTTACTAATCGTTACCGTTCTTTTTAGCATTGTCTATCCAATTATTTTGCCTGCCGTTGAAAGTAGCGCCTCAATACTGATGCAGACCGATCGAATCCATTATGGGAAAAGTCGCTCATTCGGTTCTATTGGCTATACAGCTGCGCTTCTACTTATTGGTGCAGCAACAGCTTTATGGAGTGAACAAGCAATCCTTTATATATTGATTGCCTCCTTATTCGCACTGGTCCTATTCTCACTTCAACAGACGCCCAGTGTATTACAACAACAAACTGTAATTAAAGAACCCACTCAAAAAGGGTTTGAGTTAAAACAATTGCTTTCCATGAAATCCTTTGTAACCATCATGATTATCGCGACGCTCCTGCAAGGAGCACATGCCTCTTATTATAACTATGGATTTATTTTTCTTGCTGATTTAGGTGTGAACGGCTTTTATATAGGCATCGTTTTAAATATCGCTGTCCTTTTTGAAATTCTATTCTTTTCTCGCGCAGATCGTTTACTTTCCAACATGAAAATATCAACAATGTTTCTAATCGCGGGTGTTGGCTCTACGGTTCGTTGGCTACTAATTTTCTTTTTTCCATTTACACTCGTTTTTATCCTAAGCCAAGTCCTACACGCTGTATCTTTCGGTTTTGCACATTTTGCATTCATACAATTTGTTTCTGCTCGACTTCCACACAACTTGATACCGACCGCCCAGGGTATGTATGCAGCATTTGCGATGAGTTTGAGTGTAGCCCTTCTAACTTTCTTAGGTGGCTGGCTATACGACCTCTCACCAGGCTTTGCATTCCTCGGGATGATTGCTTGCACGATTCCAGCAATCATCATCATTTTGTTAACTCGTAAACGTTTCGCCTATTGATAGACAAAAAGACTCCTTTATTTTCGGGAGTCTTTTCACTTAACTAAGCGTACGAGGATGCATATAATAAATCCTTGGCTGAAGAACGTTGATAACCACATTCCTTACACTAAAAATAACCTTCAAAAAAGCCAGAGATTTCTCTCCGGCTTCAATTTATTAAGACTTTTTCTTATTCTTCTCATCGTCTACTTCAGCTTCGATTACTTTAGTTTCATCTACAACCTCAGCAACAGGTATATCCTTAAAATACAATTTTCGTCCTAGATATGTCTGGATTATTAGAAGAATTCCTCCAACTGCCCAGTAAAGTGGCAGTGCAGACATTGCTTGGAAAGAAATAAACATAATCATAATTGGTGACAGATAAATGAACATTTTCATTTGTTTCTTTTGTTGTTCAGGCATCGTCCAAAGTGATACTCGAGCCTGCACAAAATAAACTGCACCTGCAATAACCATCATAATCATATCGGGCTTTCCAAGATCGAACCAAAGGAATGTGTAAGCTTTCACTTCAGGAGAGTACATAATCGCAAAATACAAGCCCATAACGATCGGCATTTGAATAATGAGTGGCAAACATCCCATGTTCAGTGGGTTGACGCCATGCTTCGAATAAAGCCCCATCATCTCTTGCTGAAGCTTCATTTGCTCTTCTTTTTCTCCTTTTTCCTTCGCTTCTTTCAAACGTTTCTGAATGTCTTCCATTTCAGGTTTCAACGCGTCCATCTTGATTTTCATCGTCTGTTGCGCCTTGTAATTTTTCAGCATAAACGGCATTAGGATTAGCCTAATTATAACCGTAATAACGATTATCGCGAGGCCATAGCTTCCAAAGAACTGCCCACTAAAATAGTCAAGCAACCATTCCATCGGACTAACAAAAATACTATAAAAGGTACCTTCTTTGTTCTCGACACCGGCACAACCACTTAACAAAATTGCCATTGTCGTTAATAACGATAACAAACCAATTTTCTTCATCAATAGATTCACCTTCACTATTTCAAACTATAGAGAAGTATACATCAAACGAGTGTCACTTTACAAACATTGCCCTTCCCTCAATTATAATTTATTCGGTAAGTGAGTAATGAAAATACTCTCCCGACAAATTGTTTCGGAATTTTTTGGGTGTTTCCCCTGTATACTTCTTAAAAATGCGAGTGAAATAGCTTTGGTTACAAAAGTGAAATTGATTGGATATGTCTTCAATTCTTTTTTCAGAAAAACGTAAGTAATACTGTGATTCTTCTACTTTTCTAATATTAATATATTCTACAAGTGTTATTTTTGCATGTTCCCTAAAAATCCGAGATAAATGACTCGTGCTTACATCAAACCTTTTAGCTATCGCTTCAACAGTCAAAGGGGATTCTACTTCCTCATTAATATACCGAATCACCTTATTTACAGTTGTATGTTTAAGTAGCGGACTCTTCCTTTCGGTAAGTACATATGTGTAAAACTCAATCAGTTCATCCGCTATTTCTAAAACATTGTCGGCACTTAACTTTCTTTCGACTAGTAGAATACATGTATTATTAAATGCAAATGCTTTTCGTGGGGTTAAGAGTGTCTTTTCCATACGCCTAGCAACTAACGACGATAGGATAATGAAGTAATTTTTAACCCCCAATAACCTTTCACTCTGATCATACTTCGATATACTTGCAAGAATTGAACGTAATATTTCTTGTGTTTTTTCCTTCTCTTGATTAAAGAGACTATCTAAAAGTTGCGTCTCCATCGTAAAGAAGTTTTCAATACGATCGTAACTTCTAGCTCTTTCTATTTCATTTATAAATTCATTCGTAGACATTAACTTTTCATTAACTCCTTTTTTCTCCACAATACCCACACCCCAATCTTCACGGGTCACCAAGCAACGATTCCCTATATTCGGCATTCATATATTTGGCACTCTATACCCTGATTACGTAGGCATTCAAACATAAGCACTAAAAAAAGATGTCTCCCTGGGGGAAACATCTTTTCACATACTATTTTTAAGGCTTCTTGTTGTACAGCCCATCTGTATCCTTCGAGTCATCTTCAACTTCCTGATTGTAATAATGAACACTTGTCTGTGCACCTTCACTGACCATATTATTATCCATTAAATCATATGGGTCTGAATGGCCTACTTTTGTTTCTGAAGAGCGATCCATTTTTTGAGATTGTATAAACGAATCTACTTTAGTCATCATATTATTAACTGCAACTTGCGCCTTATCCCTATTTTCTTTTTTACTAAAATATGCATATGCACCTGCTGCAATGGTCGCTAACAATAAGCCATTCTTTTTTCTACGAGCCATTTTACATTCCTCCATTAGATGTTAATTTGTCTTCTAAAACAAGTATACCCTCACTAGGCAGTTTAGAAACTTCCTTTGTTTTTTTTACCTACCACAATAAAAAAACCTTTTGTTTACTAGGCTAAGAGTAGTTTTTAACTTAATTATTTGTTATGATTACAAAAAGAACCGTTGAGGTGACAGGGTTATGATTCGACCAATGACGTCTAACGATATTCAACACGTGCAGCACATTGCTCGTAATACTTGGAATGCCACATATGAAGGTATCATTCCAGTAGACTTACAAAATGAATTTATCAAGCAGTCCTACTCTGATGCCATGTTATTAATGCGGATGGAAAAAACAACCATCCTTATTGCGGAAGTTGATGACACTCCTATTGGATTTGTTAATTTCACAAAAAAAGATAACGATGGCGATTCTGAATTGACCGCCATGTATATTTTACCTCCATATCAACAATCTGGATATGGGAAGAAATTATTCGAAGCTACATTAACTATACTATCTGATGCCGAACAATTATTTGTTTATGTCGACGGGCAAAACCTACCTGGACGAAACTTCTATGAAAAACAAGGATTTGAATTAATTGACTTCTTTGATGAGTTATTCGAGGGGCATCCTGTAACAACCGCACAATATGTGTATTCGATAAAGAATAATGTTTTTTCATATTAATAAAACTGCTACCCAGACAATCCAGTCGGGGTAGCAGTTTTTTCTTATAAAGGTCTCATTGAATCTTCAGCAGTATTCGATGAATAAGGATTGTCGTTAATCATAGGTACTTTCTTTACAAGACATAAAATTCCTGTGATATACAATAGAATCGATGTTATTGAAAGGATACCAGCAAATAATCCTCCGATAATAAATAAGATTCCAGCAAGTTTCGGTTTTTTATTATTCCAAATGTTGATAGTTCCTATAAGAGTGACGATAAAGCTAATGACTAATCCGGCAATAATTATTCCACTAAAACCAATGACAACATCCAAAATTGAGTAAATCCCATCAATGTCCGTTGGAGTAATTGCAGGATCTGTAAGTAACTCTGCTTCAAAGTCTGCCATAATTTCCGAATTGGAGCTAAACATTTTGATAAAAGCAATCCCCATAAAACTCGCCATTATACCGAATACTGTAAATACTAAACTGATAATCGATAATACTCTTTCTGTAGTACGCTTCAAAACAATACACCTCTTTCATTTCTTTCAATATACTATACGTTCATTAAATAAATAGGTTTCATTTTGTACTAGTAATTAACAAAAGGCAACCCGACAATTCATATCTATGTCGGATTGCCTCTTATTATTTTATACTTTTAGATCATCATATTCAGTAGATTCTTCAAATGCAGTCACTACATAAGAACAAACAGGTTCCATTTTCAGCTCATTCTTCCTGGCGTAAGTCGCGGCACGGTCCAGCAATTTTTTAGCAATCCCTTGGCCCCTCAATTCCGGAGAGACAAATGTGTGGTCCATCGCCATGACGTCCCCTAGAATTGTCCACGTGATTTCTGCCACCACTTTATCATCCTGGGTATTTCTGAATGCAAATGCATCCCCACCTAGCTCAACAAACTCGAATTCCATTTACATTACCCCTTTCTATATTTCAATTACGCTTTGTTCTTCGAATACTTTTAGTACACCTCGTAAACTTAAACTCGCAACTGAATAAAACTAACTTTACCAATATCAGAAGATTTCTGCAATATTTCCGCATAAAAATAAATGAAGATGTCCATGAAAAAATAAATTCGATGAATTTTTGTTTTCAGGACACCTTCACACTAGATTATTTAAACCAAGACTTTACAGATTCAACGAGATTGTTAAAGAATTCTTGTACTTTATCCCAAAATCCAGGATCGATATCTCCAAACTTATCTTTGATTTTATCAGCCATGTCTGTCAATTGAGTAGATAGTTTACTGAAATCAATATCTAAACTACGTATTTTATCCATTAAATCAATCAGAAGTTGACGATCCGCTTCACTTAGTTCAATATTCAATTTTGATAATTGTTCATTTACAATACGCTCGATATCTTCTTTTGTTGCTGGATTTTGCTCAGAAATTTGTTTTTTAAGTTCCATCAAGAGTTCAGAAACCTTATCTCCGTCTATACTTTCCGAGAACTTCGTAGCCAAATTCAGCTCATCGTTCGCAACATCCGTACGTTCCATGTCTAACGTTTCACCAGTTTCTTCATAAGCTTTATAGATACCAACTAATGCTGAATGACCCGTTACAGGTTTCGGTGCGGCAACCTCAATTACTGCATCTTCTATTCCTGCTGTTAGTGCGGCATTCGCATACATATCTGCAGTTACTTGTGTAATATTATTGGGTGTAACAATTTTGATAACAAGCCCTTTTCCCGCATCTACCCTTGTAATTTTAGCTGAAGAAAACATTCTAGACTTACTATCGGAGTCTTTAATATATTTTGCAAGATCGTTGCCATCTACAGATATTTCTTCTACTTCTGCTTCTTCAGCAACTTCAAGACTTTTAGCCACGCTTGCCTTTTCCTCATCTGACAAATTGGCTCCGTAGACAACAATCGGAACACCTAGCCTTTCGTCTATTTCTTTAGCTGCAGAAGAGACAACCGGTGAAACCAGACCAACAGTTAGTATTGTAGTGATTACCATCAACATAATTCTTTTCATGTGCACACATACCTCCCATTCTTCATTAATAAGTACGTTTCACAATTGAATAAGTTTCCTGTAATGTTATTTTAAGATTGTCCAACCATCTTCTTGCGTTACTTTCCCCTCTTTCATCAACTTGCCAAGAGCCCTTTTGAAAGAAGCCTTACTCATAGAAAACATTTCTTTAATTTCCTCAGGTGAAGATTTATCCCAAAATGGCATCCGCCCGCCTATGTCAGTTAAATAGCGATAAACTTTTTCTGCGTCATCACCGAGGCGCTCCTCTTTTCGAGGCAGCATGGATCCATTTACTGTTCCATCATCACGGGTACCAATAATCCGTAAATCGACTTCTTGACCTAGACGAGGTTCCTTTTCCTGTTCGGTATTGTGAATAAAAATTCGATAGTTTTCCGGTACACTTAACATAAATGATCCTACCGGTAATAAGCGATAGGCTCTCGCTTTTAAATTTTGATTGAGCAAAGTAGAAGGTGCTTCAGTAATTTGTTCCATTACACGTTCTTCTGTTGCGAGTCTGCCAAAGATTTCGCCGCCCAAATCAGTTCGAAGCGTCATGTAAAGCTCGTCACCCAATATTGGCCAAAGTGAACGAATTTTTGGCATATCGGCCCCATTCACAAGGACTTCGAAAGAAGAACCTATGTCTACATAAACGCCTTCTCTGTCATCGATACGAAGAACTTTCGCCCAACCGTATGTATCACAGGTCATATTCGGCATTTTCATTGTCGCTGTAAGTTCACCGCGCCTGTTCGCATAAAGGAACACCTCAACCGTGTCGCCTTCTTGTATGGATTCATCCGCATCTGAAACGTTCATCATAATATCCTCTTCGTCGCCTTCAAGCACCCATCTAGAACCTTCTAAATCTAGTACTTTTAATTTCGCAACGTAACCTGATTTTAACTCTTCCATGTTATCAACCTCTTTCTCGTTACTCACTTTCAATTTCCAAAATTCTTAATTTCTTAACGAACTCATCGTCATTTTCTAACGTTTCAACTAAATCTGTAATCCGATCAATTGCATTCCAGCTCAAGTGGTGTTCGATTCCTTCTACATCGCCATAAATATTTTCTTCGTCAACACCAATAATACGCAGAAACTGCTCAAGAAGTTCATGGCGTCTTAATAATTTCTTTCCAAACTTAAAGCCTTTTGCTGTCAATTCCAAACCTTTATATCTTTCATAATACACATATCCTTCACGACTCAGTCGCTGCACCATTTTAGTTACTGACGATGGGAGAACTTCAAGTGATTCCGCAACGTCCGAGACTCGGGCAACACCTTTCGATTCAATCTGCAAATAAATTTGTTCAATATAATCTTCCATGCCTGGTGTAGCCATATTTACCGCCTCCTATTTATAATGAACGATAGGGAGTAGCTTATGATAGTCTGAAGCTTTTTAATGCTCCCTTGAAGTTACCCCAAATATCTATATGGAAGCAAATATTTGCCATATCTTTTCATTTTCTACTTTCAGAATTACATTATTATTTGCTCTGTTAAATAATAATGTTGATAAAGCCCATTACACAATATTTCTCGAGTGAGTGTATCTAACACTTTGATTTCCGTTTCAGACCCTAAGTGCGGAAAGATAAAGTTCAATCTTTCCCTGACGCGTTCCGGAGGGCAGGCGGTGGACCAACCCGCTGTTGTTTCACCTGACCCGCTGTCCTCCCGGAGTCGCCGTCTTCCACTTCAATCAACTAGGAGTGTACAAGTCGTATGATTGCTCCACTCTTAGTACTGCAATAACCATGAGGTAAATGGAACCAGCGTAGAAGCGACAAGTGTGAGCCGAAGTAGTAAGACCGACAGTGAACTTTCTGACGGGCTTACTACGGGAGGCCATCACCAATTAATGTTCATTATTTTAGCTATGCTAAAAAACGTTGACGAAGCGATATTCTCACGACTCCCACTCAACTCGACAAGTAGTGTACAAATTATTTATGAACTACCAACAAGGTTTTTTAACATAGTCTTATTATAAGATAATTGTTTAATAATTTTTTAGTTGGGGTAATTAATAAACTAACATAACGAAAGGAATGAATAAGAATGGGTAGAATATTATGGTTAATAATTATGGTGTTAATTGCATTTTGGGTAATTGGATTAGTCGCAAAAATCGGTGGAGGACTCATACATTTCTTACTGTTAATTGCAGGAGTCATCTTTATCATTCAACTTATTTCAGGTAAACGATCCGTATAGTTGGGTTATAAATTGAATAACCCAACTTCAATTTATTAAGAGGTAAGGCATACTATGCCTTACCTTTCTTCATGATCACTATCTATTTTCGCATAAATGCATGTATTCCGGATTACACTTCCATCCATCGACATAGAATTGTTTTTCAAAGTGCCTTCGAGTACAAATCCAGCTCGTTCTGCAACTTTACGACTTTTCGTATTTTCTTCATCGCATCGAATTTCTATCCTACGTGCTCCAAGCTCGTCAAAAGCAAACTCTTCAATCCTCTCGACGGCCTCCTTCATATACCCTTGCCCTTCAAACTCCGATGCTAACCAGTAGCCAATTTCAAACTTAGGTATCGACCAATCAATCCTGTGAAGACCAGACGAACCAATGAATTCCCCTGTATCTTTCTTAAATAAATGCAGGCGTAAATCTTTACGTGTGATGAAATTCGCTACTGCTTCTCGTAAATTGTCTTCTGTACTTTCTAACTCCGGCTCCGACTGTGCGAAAGGCATCCATTCGCGAAGAGCAGGCAGTGAGTGACAGATTGCATTCCAAACATCCATTACATCTTCCATTTTAGGCGCTCTAATTAATAGACGTTCCGATTCAAACGACTCCGAAAATGCAGGTATAAGTAACTTATCCCTCTTTTTTTCAATGTCATTCCAAATGACAGGCGTAGTTGTTCCACCCATGAAATCTTCTCTAGTAATTCCATACGTCACCGCATCATAATAGGAATACTCTTTCGGCGAAAACCAAGCTTTCCGTAAATGGGCCTCTTTAACAAAGCCAGCTCGCTCAAATGTTTTTCGCATCGCAATATTATCTAATCTTGTATGTCCTTCGAGTCGAATTTTTTGCTCTGGTAGTTGGAAGACGTAATCTGCAACTAAGCGCAATGCTTTCGGTCCATAACCAAACCCCCGAGACATATCCGCAATCTTCAAATCAAAGAGTGGTATATCGTCTTGCATATCGTAAATTTTAACAATACCTACTTTTTCACCTGTTTCATTTTCAACCCAAAATGTTTTAACTTCATCGGATGAATATCCGCCTTCTTCAATTGCTTTTTCAATTATTTCACGCCCCGGATGGGATTCACCATCATATGGCCAAGTGTTTGTTGTCATGAAATGAATAAGCTGTTCTTGCTCTTTCATTGTCCACTCTTTTAAACGCATTAGGATCCTCCTTTATCATTTAATCAATACTTCCCAGGAGTAATTCTATCCAGAGGAATTGATTGAATTAAGTTAGAATTACTTATGAACCCGCAGTAAACGTAACGAATTCAATACGACAAGTAGCGTCGCACCCATATCCGCAAAGATGGCAATCCAAAGTGTAAGCCAGCCTGGAATGATGAGAAGTAGTGCTATTATTTTTAACCCTAATGCAAACATAATATTTTCCTTGATAATTCGCAACGTTTTTCGGCTTAATTTAATAGTATATGGAAGTTTTTCAAGGTCATCCGACATAAGTGCGATGTCTGCCGTTTCTAAAGCGGCGTCTGTTCCCGCTCCACCCATTGCAATTCCGATTGTTGATGCGGCAAGTGCGGGAGCATCATTCACTCCGTCGCCCACCATTGCAACACGCCCATACTTTTCCTTTAATTCTTTAATAGCTGTAAGTTTATCCTCAGGCATCAATCCCCCACGAACATCTGTCATTCCAAGATCGTTCGCAATAGCTTGTGCCGTTTCTGGATGATCTCCCGTAAGCATTACCGTATGATGCATGCCGATTCCCTTCAATTTCTGGAGAACGTTTCGACTTTCATCACGAACCGAATCAGCTACTGCGATTAACCCGCTAAAGCTGGTTCCACTTACGATTGCCATCACCGATTTCCCAGCTCGTTGAAGCTCGGTTGCTTGGCTTATTGCTGCTTCTGGCAATGCACACAATTCCTTTGCCCAGCTAATGCTACCTACATAGGTGTTTTCCCCTTCTATCTCTGCATACGCACCTTTTCCAGTTATTGATTGGAAATTAATCGGTTCTACATGTATCGCACCATTATCATAAGCATAAGTTGTAATTGCTTTCGCTAATGGGTGTTGGGATAGAGACTCTACAGCCGCTATGGATTGCAAAAGGCTTGCCTGATCTACACCATCTGATGGAATGAAATCTGTCACTTCGGGATATCCTTTTGTAAGTGTTCCTGTTTTATCAAAGGCAATCGCACGAATATGTCCGGTTTCTTCAAGGTGAATACCACCTTTAATAAGCACTCCTTGACGCGCAGCGTTTCCGATTGCTGTAACGATGGCAACTGGTGTAGAAACAACAAGCGCACACGGACAACCAACGACAAGCACTGCTAGACCTTGGTATATCCATATACTCCAATCAGCTCCTAAGAGAGGTGGAACTGTTGCAACGAGAAGGGCCAACACCATTATTGCCGGTGTGTAATACTTAGCAAAGCGATCCACAAACTTCTGAGATGGTGCTTTTTCTGCTTGCGCTTCCTCAACGAGATGGATAATTTTCGCAATTGTTGTGTCCCCAACTAGCTTTGTCACGGTAACTTCAAGAGCACCTTCTTCATTAAGAGTGCCTGCGAAAACTTCGTCACCTTCCGTTTTTAAAACTGGAACGGATTCACCTGTAATAGCGGCTTGGTTAATACTGGACCTACCTGTTAAAACCGTACCATCCATCGCAAGTTTTTGACCCGGCTTTACGATAAGGACATCGCCTATTAGGATGTCTTCTGTTGCCAACTCCAACAATTCACCACTTCTTCTAACGGTGGCAGTAGGCGGCGCAATATCCATTAATAATTGGATAGATTGACGTGCTTTATTCATCGAATAGGCTTCTAATGCTTCACTAACTGCAAATAAGAAGACGATTACTGCACCTTCCCGCCACTCACCAATAATGACGGCACCAAGTATAGCAATTGTCATTAATGTTTTCATGTCAAATTCAAAGCGGACTAAGTTTTTAATACCTGTCTTGAACATACTCGCTCCGCCAATAGCTATAGAGAGTGCAAATAAAAGAATCGCTAATGGATAACTTTCCGACTCGGTATAGGATAGGACGACTCCAGGAATTAAAAACACTAGAGAGAGCGCTGATATAATATTTTCTTTTCTTTTATAGAACGGAATCACTTCAATTACTCGGCGTTCGGTGGCTGGAATTACTTTTATTCCATCAAATGCACCTGCAGCTTCAAGGTCATTTAGCGTCACATTTCCTGTAAGCGATAGTTTGGATGCTCCAAAGTTCACCTGAACGCTTTCTACTGTATCTAAATTTTTCACGTTGTTTTCAAATTTCATTGCACAGCTTGCACACGTTAGATTTTCTAACCTATACTCCTTTTTTTCAAGTACTACCATGTATATCACCTTCCTGTGCGTGTTCGTATGCGACCTTCACCAATTGATGAACATGATTATCCGCAAGGGAATAATACATCATCTTCCCTTTACGACGTGATTTTGCTAACGAATGGTCTCTTAAGTAACGAAGATGATGAGATGCAGTCGCAATCGAGGATCCAATTACTGCAGCCAAATCACATACACACATTTCATCTTCCAAAGTTAAAGAGTATGCGATGCTTAGTCTTGTTTCATCCGCAAGTGCTTTAAAAATCTGCACCATCCCTGTTAAGTCTGGTAGACTATTTTGTACACGCTCCACAACTTCTTTGTGAACAACAGTTATTTCGCAAACTTCTTTGATTGTCATTTTCACACCTCATTCAAATGGTCGTTTGATTATAGTATATGCAATTCTAAAAATGATTGCAAGAACATTCAAGCGATAATTTGAATGAATAGTTACGTTTCTAAAACGAGATGCTATTACATATACTATAACCAGTTAAATAATTCTTTTATAATTCAATTAAAAGGGTTCAAATGGACTTACGCAGAATATCTAAGGTAATTACTACATGAAGATTTTACAGAGGAGAGGTTATTTTATGTATAAGAATATACTTGTAGCTATAGATGGTTCGGATAACTCCAAGAGGGCCGCAGCTCATGCCGCACATATAGCATCGTTGAGCACTGAAACTAAAGTGGGCCTAATTTACATTCTAGATTACGACCCAAGGACTTACATGGGGCAAGTAATATCCAGAGACGATTTACATAGCAACAGAAAAAAGCAAATCGAACCTATAGAGACGATATTCGATAATAAACACATTACTCATGAACTTTTCATTACACACGGAGAACCTGGACCAACTATCGTCCACTTTGCCAATAACGGTCCTTATGATTTAGTTATTGTCGGTAGCCGCGGATTAAATACGCTTCAAGAGATGATTCTCGGAAGTGTTAGCCACAAAGTAGCAAAGCATGTAAAAGCCCCTGTTTTAATTGTAAAATAGGTGCATAATTAGGAGGCCAGTCGATGGAACGCGGCAAATGGAATGCAATTACAGATGTGCCCGGGGTACAAGTTGGGCATGTGACACTTAATGAACAACTACCAGATAATGAAGCTGTTTGTACGGGGGTAACAGCAATTCTCCCCCATAACGGAAATATTTTTGAAGAAAAGGTACCCGCAGCAAGTTTCGTCTTAAACGGCTTCGGTAAAACGGTGGGACTGATACAAATTGAAGAGCTTGGCCTACTTGAATCTCCGATCATGCTAACGAACACTTTTAGTGTAGCAGCCGTTTTGGAAGGTACTCTTTCCCATCTACTTAAAGAAAACGAGACCATTGGAGACTCAACAAGTTCTTTAAATATTGTTGTAGGAGAGTGTAATGATAGCCACTTAAATTCGATGCGTCTCATGAAAGTCAAACCTCTTCATGCCACTGAGGCTATTCAGCAGGCTGAATCAGGGCCATTGGAACAAGGAGCTGTTGGTGCTGGGAAAGGTATGATTTGCTACGGTATGAAAGGCGGTATAGGTTCTTCCTCGAGAATTGTAAGTGAAGGCGACTCACAATATACAGTTGGCGTGTTAACTCTAACTAACTTTGGTAAAGTCAATGAGTCCAATCTAAATGATTGGTTGACAAAAAACGAATTCGAAACTCTTGCTTCACAACCTTACTCTGAAGCAGATGATATAAAGCCTGATGGCTCCGTAATGATCGTTGTAGCAACAAATGCACCTGTCAATGAACGCCAGTTAAAACGCTTTGCTAAGCGGGCAGCAATTGGGCTTGGACGAACAGGGACCCACGTCCACAATGGAAGCGGCGACATCATCATCGCTTTTTCAAATGGACTAACTATCCGACATACTAGCGATGCCTTAACCAATACATACGAAGTACTGCGCGATGACCATCCTGTAATGGCTGATCTTTTTCAGGCCGTTATTGAAGCGACCGAAGAGGCTGTCTATCAGTCTTTGCTGCATGCAGAAACAACGACTGGGCGCCTAGGACGTATTGTGGAAAAGTGGTCTGACTAAAATTCTTCTCACTAATTTTTACCTTTAACAAAAAATTGCCAACTTCTATTAACAAAGAAGTTGGCAATTTTTTCGTTTCCTTTACTTATAGCTCATCTTTAAGTGGTTGACACTCTTCACATTTACGCTGGTTTTTATTTTTAAATTTAGTGAATGTTTTTTCAAAGTTATTTCCACATGTACATTTAAAAAGTAACTTTTGAGAAAAACCATGATATTCTGTCGACAACAACTGACTCTCCGAATTCTTCTCAACAAATTCTTTAATTTTACCGATTGTCCATTTCTTATTCATAATAATGTTCCTCCGCCTGCTAGATTGCTCTATAATTTGTACGTCCTATTAGTATAGCGTTAGTGGTCCGCTTTAACATAATCAAACACTTCAAGTCGTATATTGTTCGTTATCACGGGAGATTTCCCTTCATTTTATGAAACGTTGATTTAAAGCAATTACTTTTCCTTTTGAATACGGGATTTTCTTTGATCCGCGGCACTTAATATAAATAAAACGCCAAATCCCCAGATAAGTCCCTGAATGATTACTATCATCCATTCTTGAATAGTAAGAAGTTGCGAAAACACAAATAAAAACAGTGGACTAAGTATGTTTAAAGACAGTCCGATTAGAAGCGCCTTTTTTTCAGGTAACGATTTAATTTTAGTTAAAATCAGAATCACTCCCTTGGATTACTGACTACTTGAAACAATCTCTTTGATCATTTTAAAATAACATCGTTTCTATTCAGGACATTTATTCACAAGTAAAGGAGTGGAACTCAGGCTCCTCCTACCAAGTTCTACTCCTTTTTCTTGTGCAACTCTTCATATAAATCATCTGTTCCAGATATATCTGCCAACTTAACTTTTGACCGGTACGCAGCTCGGACAAGAAGATGCCCCGCTACTGGAGCCGTTAAGAATACGAAGACAATTCCTAAAATAAGTCGAACACTAATAAAGTGCTCACTAAACAAGAAGTACACAAATGCACCAGATAACGTTAATAAGACGGCAAGCGTTGAGCTCTTCGTTGCTGCATGGGACCGAGTGTAAACATCAGGCAAGCGAATCAGACCGAAAACACTGATGACACTCATTATTCCGCCTGTCAAAATTAAGAAAGCACCTACAAATTCACCGATCTCGTCTACGTTCAACAATAACACCCCTTAAAATAAATTTTGAGTAAGCGATTGTACCGATGAAAGACAAGATCCCTAAGATTAGAATAACTTCTAAAAACGCTCGCGTATTCAAAATGACCGAAATGACCGCAATTGAAGCAATTAGATTAACCCCAATCACATCTAACGCAAGTACCCGGTCAGGCATTGATGGACCAAGGATAATTCGAAGGAGCGCAATTCCAATTGCAACCGCAAACAACACGAGTGAAGTTTTGAGCATTATTTCAATTATCATCTCGTTACCTCCATTATTGCCTTCTCAAAATTTTTCAGCTGACTGAGAATTGCCCCGCGTTCATTTTCAACGTCCATAGCATGTACGAATAAAACGTTGCCCTCTGGCATGACTTCCATAACGACAGAACCAGGAGTTAATGTCAAAAGAAGTGAAATCATTGTAATTTCCAAATCACTGCGAAGTACTGTCTCATATCGGAAAATCCCTGGTTGAATTTTCAACTTAGGACTTAATATTTGTCTAAGTACAATGATACTGGATTGAAATAACTCTCTGTTAAAAATGAAAAATAATTTTAACACTGCAAACAGTCTTCGCAAATAAAAGCGAGTTCCAAAAAAGCGGTGCATGATAAAAATAATTAAAATACCTACAAGGTAACCCGCAAAAAAAGTAGTGAATTTCAGCTCATCTTCGTCTATTAATAGCATCCATAAAAATGCAATGAATATATTCAATAATATTTGCGATGGCATTCTCATTCACCCCTTCTTCTTTTAATTTAATCATGTTCAATCAATACTGCCTCAATGTAGATTTGAGGATTCATTAATGTATTCGCCGCATCTTGCACATAGATTGCTAGTGACTCCGCACCTAATCCGAGTGCGATCGTTGCGACACCTAATATGACACATGGTACGAGCATCCCTTTGGTAAGCGGAACTTCATCGTCCTCACTAATAATTGTTTCCCCCCAAAATGCGTTCATGAATATGCGCAGCAATGAGTAAAGAACGAGAATACTTGAAATGAAAGCTATTGCGAGTAATGGAAACGAACCTGCTTCAATCGCCCCTTGACCTACAAGTAATTTTCCGATAAAACCACTCAACGGTGGAATCCCAGCGACCGACATAACTGTTATAAAATACAACCACCCTAAAAGTGGATAGTTCCTAATCAAACCACTCATATCACCTAACATCGCTGTTTTTGTTAGATAAATCATCGTACCAGCAAGCATAAATAACAACGCTTTAATAAACATATCGTGAATAAGGTAATAGATAGCACCTTGGTAAGCTGCTTCAGTTGAAACCGCTAATCCAACGAGAATAAAACCTACCGTTATGACAACGTTATAAGATACAATCTGACGAATGTCTTTGTAAGCAATCGCTCCTATGCTACCACCAATCATCGTTAGTGCAGCCATGATTCCAATCAACGTATGTGTAATTGATGGTTCATGGTAAAAAATGAGTGTAAACATGCGGAACATCGCATAAATCCCAACCTTTGTAAGAAGCGCTCCAAAAAGTGCAGCGATTGCAGTTGGTGGCGCACTATAAGATCCAGGCAACCAAAAGTAGAGAAGCAACCCTGATTTGAGGCTAAACACAAGCAGGAATATAACTCCAATCGTTGTAAGTAATGGACCTTGTCCTACCTCCGCAATACGCACAGATAAATGCGCCATGTTCAGTGTGCCTACTGAACCATACAAATAAGCTATAGCGAGCAAGAAGAACCAAGATGACAATACATTTATCACTATGTACTTAATGGACTCCACAAGTTGAATCTTGCGACCACCTAACGTAATTAGTGCATACGAAGCAAGTAGCATAACTTCAAAACAAACAAATAAGTTGAACAGATCACCTGTTAAAAATGAGCCATTCACACCTGCTATTAAAAACAAAAAGAACGAGTAAAAGTACATGTTCTCACGGGACTTCCCTATCGAATAAAAAGCATAGAGCAAGACGATAGACGAGACAATTGCCGTCGTAAGTACCAACAGCATTGAAAATGAATCTGCAACGAAAACGATACCATAAGGCGCTAGCCATCCACCAAAATTTAGTTGCAAAATCCCTTCTACCTGAATTAAATTCAGTATATAGACACTGAGGACCGCAGTCGCAACAAGACTAACTAGGCTAAGAACCCTTTGAAGTTTAATAGACGAACCAAGAAATACAAGCAAAATCCCAGTCAATAATGGGATTATCATTGGCATAACTACAATATTATTCATGTTTGAATCCTCGCAATGCATCAAGATCATCAGTACCCATTTCTTTATACGTACGATAGGCCAACACTAAAATAAATGCCGTTACTGCAAAACTGATTACAATAGCCGTTAATATAAGGGCTTGCGGCAATGCGTCCGTATAGTTTGCTGCTTTTTCACCCAATAATGGAGCGGCACCTGTTTTTAATCCGCCCATCGCCATCAATAGTAAATGAACGGCATGAGATAGTATCGCAGTGCCTAAAATAATCCGTATCAAACTTCTGGAGAGTAGCAAATAGACTGCGACCGTCACGAGGACTCCGACAAGAATCGTTATTAACGTTTCCATAAGCTACACATCCTCACTTATACTTAAAATAATTGTAACGACCACACCAACCACCGTCAAAGCTACACCAGCCTCAAAGAAAATAACCGTGGTTAGTTCTGTCATTCCAAAAACCGGCAAATTAAAATAATCAAAAGCCTGTGTTAAAAAGGGAGCTCCAAACACTACTGAGCCAATTCCCGATAAAACAACGAGCAATACACCAAATGCAGCAACCTTTTTAAAATCTACCGGAATTCCCTCTAATACAGTTTCAATATCCGTAACTAAAAATAAAAGGACAAACGCAGAAGAAAGGACTAACCCTCCGATAAAACCACCGCCCGGGCTATTATGTCCGGAAAAGAACAACTCGATACCAAAAGTCAATATGATGAAAATAACGATTTTTGTAACCGTGGATAATATGACATCATTGATTTTAAACATCGTTCTCCCCCTTGCCCGCTTTCAATTTAATTAAAGTGTATACACCAATTCCAGCGATAAACAAGACGACAACTTCTAACATTGTATCGAAGGCACGGAAATCACCTAATATTGTATTGACTATATTTTTTCCACCTGCTAATTCGTAAGCATCTTCAAAGTAGACGGATATCGATTCAAATAATTTGTTGCCTTGAACCGAAAGAGCGATTACCGTTACCGTTAAACCTACAGACACCGCAATTATGCCATTCGTAATTTTTGTTCGTTTGCTCGAAATCTCTTTTTTCCATTCCGGTAAATAATGAAAACATAACAAGAACAGCGCAGTCGTTACGGTTTCTACGACGATTTGCGTGAGAGCTAAATCTGGCGCACGAAACACTACAAAGAAGATCGCGATTGAATAGCCCAATACACCATTCAATAAAATTGCTGTTAAACGCGACTTTGCAAAAAGAATCGCAATGCCCGCCACCATCATAACGAGGACAATCATCCAATCATATACCATGATTGGTGCATCCTCAGACATATCGAACGAATAGCTCCCCGTCCAAATAAGAACACCACCAACAGCAGCTAAAAAGAAGATGAATATATACACGAGATAATCACGTAAATAGCCCGTCATATAAAACCTGGTAAAGACATTCGAGAAGCTCTCCAATTGACTTATAAATCCATTATAGAGCGCATTGAAATTCCAACCCCTTGGTTCGAATGTATAAACGACTCTCCAGTAGCGCAATAGGATATACATGACAGTCCCTAGAGCAATTACACCAAGGGTCATAAAGAGCGCTGTATTTGCACCATGCCACACTTGGATGTGCGGCGTTAATTCAGCTGCGCTCGGAAACGTCGGATAGACTGCGGCCATTGCCGGCTGTAAAATATACTTTCCAATGACATTCGGGAAGAAGAAAATTCCTACAACAAGTGCCGCGAGAATAGAAGGTGCTAGAAGCATGCCTTTCGACGCTTCATGTGCTTTTCTATCTAAGCGATCTGGCTGATGCTCTCCAAAAAATGTCTGAAACACAATAATCATGGAATACACAAATGTAAATATACTTGCTATCCAGGCAATTACAGGGAAGAGAACTGTCCAAGAACTCATTTGAAACAAATCCAATGTACGGATCATCAAGACCGATTCAAAAAACATTTCCTTGCTCAAAAATCCGTTGAACGGTGGTAGACCAGCCATAGAAAAACTTCCAATTAAGGCAATTGTAAATGTCACAGGCATAATCGCCATGAGGCCACCTAACCTACGAATATCGCGCGTACCAGAATTATGGTCAATGATCCCGACAACCATAAATAAGGCACCCTTAAACGTCGAGTGATTCATAAGGTGGAACAATGCAGCAAATGTAGCTTGCGTATAGATCACTGAATCGGCACTATAACCGGAGTTCAGCGCCGCAGAACCCATACCGAACAAACTCATAACAAGCCCAAGCTGACTAACCGTTGAATAGGCAAGAAGTGCCTTCAAATCCGTTTGCCGAACTGCGTTGAATGAACCCCAGAACAACGTAATCATTCCCACGCATGTTACCGTGTAAAACCAGATGCTTTCTCCACCGAATATAGGTGTGAAACGCGCTACAAGGTAAATTCCCGCCTTAACCATTGTTGCTGAGTGCAAATAAGCACTTACAGGCGTTGGGGCTTCCATTGCATCTGGCAGCCATATATGAAATGGAAACTGTGCCGACTTCGTAAATGCACCGAGCAATATGAGTATCATTGCCACGATAAAAAGTGATTCATCTTTATATTGGCCAATCGACAGTAAAATTTCTCGAATACTATACGTTCCTGTCAATACATGCAGTATGATAAATCCAACTAGCATTGCAATTCCACCAGAAACGGTGATAAGTAAAGACTTTTGTGCACCGTATCTTGATTGTTTCCGATGGTACCAAAACGCAATTAGTAAAAATGAAGAAATACTCGTTAATTCCCAGAACACATAAAGAACCATTAAGTTGTCAGAAAAAACAACTCCGAGCATTGAGCCCATAAACATCAGTAAATATGCATAAAAATGACCCAACGCTTCTCTTTCAGTTAAGTAATAAATTGAATAAAGAATGACAAGGGTACCTACGCCTGTGATTAATAGAGCAAATATCATACTTAAACCGTCCAAGTATGTCGTAAAGTTAATGCCGAAAGACGGAATCCACTCAATTGTTTTTATGTATGTATCACCTGCAGCAAGTGAAGGAATATATCGTGCAAGTACTATGAATAAAAGAAGTGGGATTGATAATACAAACCAACCAATATTCACGCTATGTACTTTTCTATAAATAAATGGGATACAGGCAGCCGCCAAAAATGGGATGAGTATTGCCAATAGGATAGTGTACAATTTCAAAACTCCAATCTGTGACTCGATGAACCACTATATTTCAATGGGGGAACTTGACTCTTGTCATGACAGACAGGATAATAGAAAGCTACAGAGTAATTCTAAATGGTAATAAGTTGAAAAGCGGAGCGAATTTCCGATAGGTATTTATTTGATTATACACTAATATAGGCTTAGTCGCACTTTATACCCTTAACACGAATCGCAGTCTTGTAAAACTTGGTCTGTTCGTATATAATAACTTACGTTTTCAAATGAAAACACACTACTACAATGTAAGAGGTGAAGAACCGTCATGGGCAAAGTAAAAGGTCGAATGGACGAGAGCATTCTCGTTTGTGTCTACTACGGTCCAAATGGTGAACGTCTCATTAGACGTGGGCATAAGATGGCAAGTATTATGGATTGTCCCTTGTATATTTTAACTGTCGACCCACTTCCATTTGATGAATTTGACGCGGAAAAGTCGGAATATATCGAGCGTTGGAAAGAACTTGCGGAAGAGTTAGATGTCGATGACTTTTTTATTCGTGATAACGAAAAAAAGCCTTCTGCAAAAGTAATCGCTGAAGTCGCCCACCAAAATAATATTACACAAATTATCATCGGTCAAACGGCACAAAGCAGATGGGAAGAAATCACAAAAGGTTCCTTCATGAACGTCTTGTTACGTGAAATTACATTTGTCGATTTTCACGTTGTTTCTGTTGATCGCGCTATAAAAGATGAAGTAGAAGGTATGTTTGAAAAAGGGGTACGGGCCTACCTTGTGAAAGACCAAGATGGTTATCGCATCAATTTTACTTTGTCGAAAGAGGTACAATTCGAAGGCATTTTCTTCAAAGAAATTGGAACTGATTTTAACAACGGAGTATTTAAATTCATGAGTAACCACAAAATGTGCCAGGTCCACATTACCGACGATAAAGTGGCTGACCCATCTCTAATAAAATGTAAAAATTAATAATAAAAGTAAAACGGATAACTCAAACTTTTGAGTTATCCGTTTTTTTATTTGACGAGGCCACAGCTACTCCACCCTTTCCTCGCCAACAATTTTCACTTCAAGTTCAAGATCGATCCCAAAATTCTTTTTCACTTCTGATTTCACCATTTCAATTGTGCGAATGTAATCTGATGCCGTTGCATTATTTTTATTGACGATAAAACCTGCATGCTTAGTAGACACTTCTGCCCCACCATATCCTTTACCTTGCAGCCCGGAATCTTGAATCAATTTACCTGCAAAATAGCCAGGTGGTCGTTTAAAGACACTTCCAGCGGAGGGATACTCAAGTGGTTGCTTGGATTCACGCTGAAACGTTAAGTCCGCAACTTTTTCATCAATTTTTTCTTTTTCACCTTTTGAAAGTTGAAAGTCCGCTGATAATACAAAGTAACCTTCCTGCGTAATGACACTTTTTCGATACCCAAGCTCAAGCTCATCTTTTGATAAAACAAGAAGCTCTCCCGACTTAGTTAACACCGTTGTTTGTACGATGATATCTTTAATTTCACCACCGTAAGCACCCGCGTTCATCGCCATTGCGCCACCGACAGACCCCGGAATGCCACAAGCAAATTCTAACCCTGTAAGCGTCTCTGCAGCTGCTCGTTTGGAAGCATCAATGATAAGTGCGCCACTTTCCGCATGCATCCTATCTCCTTCTACTCGAATCTCATTCAACTCGGATAAATGAAGAACAATTCCCCGTACTCCGCCATCTTTAACAACCATATTGGACCCATTGCCAAGAAGCAATAAAGGTATTTGATTTTCATATGCATAGCGAACAGTTACTATAGTTTCTTCGATTGTTGCAGGAATAACAAGTAAATCTGCTGAACCTCCAAGCTTTGTCATCGTATATTTACTAAGTGGCTCATCTATTTTTAGAATTCCTAGAGTGATTTTTGATTTAAGTTCATTTAACCATTGATGTTTTGACATCAACATTCATTCCTTTCGATTGAAACCTTTTCACCTCTATTAGTATGCTTTGAATCTTCAATTTTGACAAGGAATTACCTATCTTTTTTCATTACCTGTTTTTAATGTTTTTGGAGACGTTTCACAGATTTGAATATAGTCCAATAAAAAAAGAACCTACACCAAATAGATTCCCCTTTTACTTATCCATACTCATTTCAAATACATCAATTACATTTTTATCAAATAAGACAGAAATCACCACAGAATCTCTTTCAAAGAAACGAACACTATCACTACTTTTCCCCTCCATAGCTATCCATCCCCAATCTTCTATTTCATCGAGGTATCGTTGTTGTGGTTCCTCCCCTGATTTTCCGCCAATATTTCTTAACTTATATTTGGCAGATTTTGAAATTTGACCCGTACACACTTCGGGTCTCATTTGCGAGGCATTTTTCGGCACAGGAAAACTATAGTTTATTAAAGACATCCGGTAGCCTTCCTCATCATTAAATGCATTGGTACAACCTGTCATCATGCTTAGAATTAACACTAAAAATAAAATCTTTTTCATCTTTCTGTCAACCCCCACACGTAAATGCCACAACCCTATAGTTTTACAATACTAGAATTTCACTCACCTGTCATTCGTAAATTCCGTGAACTAAAAAAACACTGAAAAATCATTCAGTGTTTTCGTTCGAACTTATATTATGCGCGGAGTGAAAAATAAAATCCACCGTTCGCAACAATGTTATTTATTCATATATGTTTGGATTTCTTCTTCTGACATTGAAGAATCACATTTAACGTTTACCGCTTCCCCTTTAGTGTAGATGAAGCCAGGAACCGTCGGAATGTCGTATTTTTTTCTGAAAGCTGTGATACCCTCCATATCCGATTCTTCAACACTGTTCACATAATAGATATGTGTGTTTGTTTCTTCCGCAACTTTTTTAAGTTTTTTAACAAAGTTTTGGCAATAAGGACATACTGCTTTACCGATATAAATTACCGCTTCAGCTTCTCCGTTTACCAACTCCTGCGCCTTTATAGAGTCGATTTTGTCAAAACCTGATACATCTGATTCATACATTGCAATCATTATTCCATCTCCTTTCACTAGTATCTCCATTATACAACAATGTTTTCATACTCAAACTGATTACACTTATCGGTTTCACCTGTGTACTATGACATACATTACTGTATATAAAACTTCATCTTTCCCCCGCTTTTAAGGTTCTTAGAATATAAATATTCGGTTTACTATTGTAAGATTAAGGGGATTAGAAGTTTTAAGATTACTTACTATATTTGGGGGGATTTACACAATTGACTTATTTGCTTAATCGGAGTAAATTATTTATTTTCTTAATTTTTATACTTATGCTTGTTGGAGCTTACACATTTTTAACGCTGCCTAAACGAGAAATCCCCGAGACGCCGGTTGATCTTGCTATGGTCTCTTCCATCCTTCCTGGTGCAGAACCGGAAGAAGTAGAAAGAACAGTAACCAATCGGCTCGAGCGAGCTATCAAGAAAGTAAGCGGTATCGATTCAATGAATTCTATCTCTGTGAACTCTGCTTCGATTATTACTTTGTCATTGAAAGACGGAATCGACTCTGAACAGACGATTAATAAGATTCAGCAAGAGGTTCAACGTGCTGCTAGTGAACTCCCTGAAAATGCACAAACACCTGAAGTAAAAAAGCTCAACTTAGCATTTCCACTCGTTTCATACATGTTTACTGGAGATGAGGAAGCACTTTCAGAGATGGAGACTTCCCTTGCCCGACTTTCAGATGATATTCAGTCTATTGATGGAATAGCAGGAACAACTGTTAAAGGATTTAATGAAAAGCAAGTAATCATTTCACTGGATCCCGACAAATTAGCTGAAAATAGGCTTCAGGCATTCGATGTACTAAGCGCTTTGCAACAAGCGAATCAACCCATTTCACTCGGCACACACTTTGACGGTAAGGAACGCGTCTTATTGACAGTGAAACAGGAAGACGGAGTTGAAAAGCTAAAGCAAATCCAAATCGGATCTACTGCTATACCGTTGGCAAAATTAGCCGACATTGAGGACACAGTAAAAGACGCAAAAGACATTGTGACTTTCGATGGTAAACCTGCAATCTCTTATACAATTTTCCTTCAACCAGGTCAAGACATCCCTTCTATGGACAGGATTATTGACAAGAAGATAGACCCGTACATGAATGATTTGCCTAAAGAAATAACAGCACACACGTATGAATCACAGGCAAGAAATGTGAACTCGATATTCAACAGTTTGTATATATCTCTTCTCATTGCAGTCATGGCAGTGCTCATAGTAACAACTGCTGGACTGACATTGTTTGGTTCATTTGCGGTAGCGTTTACCGTCCTTGCATCCGTGCTTATTGGCCTCATTCCAATCCCACAAATGGGCGTAGATTTGAACCTCATTTCAGTAATCGGACTTATAATTGCTATCGGAATACTCGTTGATGACAGTATTGTGGTAAATGACAATATTCAACGACGCTATAAGCTAGGAGATTCACCAATGGACGGTGCCATTAATGGCGTTAAAGAAGTCTATACGTCGATAATTTCTTCGAGCATGGCCATTGTTGTAACTTTTTCTCCATTACTTTTCCTATCTGGTGGAAACGGAGCATTTATTAAAGCTCTTCCTAGTATCTTGATCACGACAATTATTGCATCGACGATTTTATCAATCACACTTGTCCCAATGCTTCAATTCATCAAGACAAAAAGACGCAATCAGAAAATATCAGATACGCCAGGATTCCTGGGTAAACCATTAGAAAAAATAGCTATCTTCTACTCTGAAAAAGTATTACGTAAAGTCTTGAAGCGCCCATTAATCGTCGGAATAGGAGGACTAGGGGTAGCAACTGCACTTTTGTTTCTAACCTTATTAACTCCGTTTGAATTCTTCCCAGCTGCAGATAAAGAAGAAGTAACGATGAACGTTCGACTTGCAGTAGGAACAACCATTGACGAAACAAATATTGAAATTCAAAAGATTATTGACGAAGTTTCAAATGAGGATGAAAACGTTAAAGAAACGGCTATTTTCACGGGCACAGGCCTTCCGAATCTATTTGCCGCATCTATGGATAACACGGGAGAAAATACCGGGCAAGCAGTGTTTCGCGTGGATATCGACAAGACAACTGCTTCCGACTTCATCGATAAATGGGAACCCGTATTACGTGAGCGTTATAGGGACGCAGAAATCTTCCTAGGTACGATTGTTCAAGGACCCCCTGTTGGTGCACCAGTTACCGTTACGATTACAGGTAAGGATATCGACCAACTCGCACAGTTACGGGATAATTTAAAAAACCGCTTACTTGAAAACGGCGCGAACATCGTAACGGATAACTTGGGAGAAGCCGTTCCAGCTATCCAGTACATGCCGAATCGTCAAGCACTTGAGGAGAACGGAATTTCCTTAAGCTTAGTAACGAATCAATTGCAATTAATGACCCAGGGTATACCTTTGTTTGAAATTTATGAAGGTGATACTTCTAGACAGGTTGTGTTAAAAGAAAAAGGTGTGGTTGAAGGAGAACCGATTGACTTCTCCGAAAAAGTCATCCCTTCCCTATCAAGTCAAGGACCACCGAAATTTATTCCAATGGATGAATTACTATCTTCAGAAAAAACGACACGAATTGCCCAAGTCCCTCATGAACAAGGGGAACGAGCAATTACGTTAAAAGCTTATGGTACTGCGGATGGATTCAAAACAAATATGTTAGATGCTGCAGAGAAAGAAAAGAAAGAGCTACCTGAAGGATATACGATTTCCACAGGTGGAGAGAATTCAGATCAGCAGGCCTTTTTTACTGAAATCGGAATTCTATTTCTAGTTGTACTATTGCTTGTGTATTTAGTAATTGCATTCCAATTCAAATCATTCAGCTTGCCATTCCTTGTGCTGTTTGCAGTGTATCTAGGTATGTCTGGAGCGATTCTTGGTCTATTCATTACTCAAACACCACTAAGTTTCCTTGGCGTCATGGGGATTGTCTCATTGACCGGGATTGTAGTGCGTAACGCCGTCGTACTTATTGACTTCGTAGAAACACGTCGCCATCTTGGCAATATGGATATTATTGAAGCCATTGTAGAATCTGGATACGTGCGCATCAAACCAATCATTTTAACTACTCTAACTTCGATTGTCGCCTTAATCCCAGTTGCTGCATCAGGTGATCCGTTGTTTGAAGCACTTGCAATAACAATTATTGCCGGGCTTGCATTCTCTAGCTTGTTTACATTGGTGATGATTCCATCGTTGTATCTTGTGCATTATAAATTTATTGGACATAAAGCAGAACGTATATAAATAAATCGCCAAAAGATCCAATTCGTTCTTAAACGAATTGGATCTTTTGATTTTAAAGTATTCTTAAGGGAAAAAACTTATTCTTCACACCACCTCCCAAACTCCAATATAAGAAAATGAAAATACAATAAATCAGTCACTAATTCAGGCATTGATAGTTTCTACTTACACCTGTATTATGGAAATAACATAGTTCATTTTATTCACCGCCGAAATAGTGCATTTTGAACTACCATAAGATCAGAATGGTAGTAACGTGTTTATATGAGTGTTTTCTATAGCTTTGTAGAGAAATGAGGATGCTTTTATGGAATACTATGCATTGAGTGAGTATGTATTATCTATTTCGATTGCAAGTATAGCCGCTTTTATAGGAATAACCGTCATAAAGAAAATTGATATCGTTGAAAATAATAAACCTAAAGTACATATTTCTTCGATTGTTTTTGGTGCTATTATTTGCTTTATGTATCTCAACACCTATTTCTTTGAATCATATTCAAACACTACTTTAGTGTTCGGTTTATTCGTCTTTCTTTATAGTTTTTTTGCAGTTAATACCGCAATTAATACAATATGCTATAGAGAAGTTTCATTTTTGAAGTTAGTAGCGGGCTCGATTATCTTTGCCTCTTGCATCAGTTTAGTGAACTCATTCGACATTTGGAATGAAATGGTAAAAAATAACATTAAAATGAATCTTTTGTTGTTTATTAGTGCAAACCTTTTACTGATTGGAAATACAATCGCTACGATTCGGTTCATCCGCCAATTAAGGGCAATCAAAAAGATAAGTATTCAATGGGTAATCTTCGGAAGTATTGCTATTGGTATAGCATTTGCAAGTATTCGATTCACTCTTTTTTCCAGTATCACTTTATTTTCTACGGTAGACCTATTTGACAATCAAAATTTCGCAATTTCTAATTCACTTTACTACAACAATACGTTGCTCCCTTTAACAATTAACGTGTTTGGTTTAGTTTTCTTAGAATTATTTACTGGCTTCGTTTCAGATTTTCATAGTAAAAAACAGAAAGAACTTATTAGTGAAACCAAACAAAATTACCAAGCCCTATTTGATAATCAAGCGATTGCAATTTTTTCATTAAACACTGTTGGACAAATAGTTAAAGTGAATAATGCAGTAAAAGAAATGTTAGGTTTTCAATTAAAGGAGTTACAAGAAAAAAACTCGTTTAATGAACTGATTTATTGCGATCAAAACGAAGACTTTTTCATCTATTTAAATTCCGCAATAAAAGGCGAATCACAAATGTTTGAAACAAAGTTGTTCACTAAGTCAGGAGAATATGTGAATGTACAAATCACATTAGTTCCCCAATTCACAGAAGATGAAATTGCTACAATTAGTATTCTAGCTAAAGATATCTCTGATATTTTTGAAGCAAGGGAAGAAATTCGACATATGGCGTATCACGATGCACTTACTCGACTTCCTAACAGAAGATTTTTTAAAGAAGAGTTAGATCGGAGAATAACAAGTTCTACTAGCGATACTCGAATGGCAGTTTGCTTTTTGGATTTGGATCGTTTTAAGTTAATAAATGATGTGTTAGGTCATCAAACCGGTGATGAACTGCTTACCGCAATCTCGGATCGTTTCAGATCATTTATTGATAAGGATGTGTTGATCGCGAGATTAGGTGGGGATGAATTCACTTTTCTATTTCCAAACGTTGCTTCAGTAAATAGTCTTCAAGAACAAGTAGATGAAATTATATATCAAGTACAGACCCCCTTTCTCATTGCCAATCAGGAACTTTATATTACTGGTAGCTTAGGTATCTCTTTATTCCCCCAGGATAGTCTAATGGGGGAAGACTTAATGAAGTTCGCGGATATGGCAATGTATAATGCCAAAGATAAAGGTAAAAACACGTTTGAATTTTATCATAATTATTTAATAAACCTAGATCCTAAACAATTATTATTAGAAGGGGATCTAAGAAAAGCGGTTAAAGACAAACAATTCGAAGTTTATTATCAGCCTCAGATAAATATTTCTACCGGAAAAATCTTTGCTGTAGAAGCCCTACTTAGATGGAATCATCCCGAGGAGGGAGTTGTCGGAGCGAGTGATTTCATTCCGCTAACCGAGGATAATGAATTAATAAATGAATTAGGGGACTGGGTGTTAGTCGAGTCTTGCAAACAGGTCAAGATTTGGCAAAACGAAGGGTATAAGGAATTGAAGTTAAGTGTGAACGTTTCATTCAAACAATTTTACAATCAAAACTTTATTCAAAAAATTAAAGATGTATTGGAGTCGACCGGTTATAATCCTCATCTTCTTGATTTAGAAATAACTGAAAGCATGGCAATCAAAGACGTAGCCTATGCTATAAACAACTTTGAGGAACTAAGAAGTCTTGGTATATCGATTAGTATGGATGATTTCGGAACGGGATACAGCTCCTTAAATCATTTGAAAAGTTTCCCTATTGATCGCTTGAAAATTGATGGTTCACTTGTTCAGGATATTGCACATGATCCAAAGGCTAGAACAATTATTACTACTATAATTGTTATGGCGAATAACTTAGACTTAATTACGTTGGCAGAGAAAGTCGAAACGATTGAACAATTGGACTTTCTAAAATCTATTGATTGCGACGAGGTTCAAGGCTATTTTTACTCCAAGCCTTTAAACAGTCAGGAATTGATTGATTTCTTGAAAGATAATTTCAATAGAAGTTTGGAAGTAACTGATGCAACTCAGATCTAATTTTAATGCGTTAGCTAAAGAAGCTAGATTTATATATCAACTTTTATTGTTCATCTGAATATAAAAAAATCAGAGTTAAACCTAATGTAAAGGTTTACTCTGATTTTTTGTTTCATAGGCCATCTAAAATAGCTCTGTTGATAGTGGATAAAGAATTTGTACACTCTTTTTCAAGTGGAGTGGAAGGCATGAATAATCTCGCTTCGTCAACGTTTTTTAGCATAGCTAAAATAATGAACATTAATTGGTGATGGCCTCCCGTAGTAAGCCCGTCAGAAAGTTCACTGTCGGTCTTACTACTTCGGCTCACACTTGTCGCTTCTACGCTGGTTCCATTTACCTCATGGTTATTGCGGTACTAAGAGTGGAGCAATAATACGACTTGTAACACTCCTAGTGGATTGAAGTGGAAGACGGCGACTCCGGGAGGGTCAGCAGGTCAGGTGAAACAACAGCGGGTTTGTCCACCGCCTGCCCTCCGGAATGCGTCAGGGAAAGATTGAACTTTATCTTTCAGCTTTTTAGGTCTGAAACGGAAATCAACGTGTTAGATACGCTTACTCGAGCACTATTGTGTAATAAGCTTTATCAACATTATTAGTTAACATAGATACTTTATTAAGAAGTTGAATTGAGTGTACCTTTTCTCAGATTTCACACTGGTCATCGGTACATACATTTTTGGCATCGTCGCCTAAAATTTTTAATTCAGGTTGGATTCCTTCTTCTTCAGCAACTTTACGAAGTGCATCTGCAAAGGTTGCAGTTGGTTGCGCACCCGAAATTGCATACTTACGGTTAATGACAAAAAACGGAACACCTTGTACACCAACTTGTCTTGCTTCAGCGATATCCGCTTTTACTTCGGTGGCAAACGCGTCAGAGTCCATCATTTCTTTCATACTGTCCTTTGAAATTCCAGATTCTTCAGCGATGCGAGTAAGTACTTCTTCTGTACCGATTTTTTCACCATCTATAAAGTAAGCTTTCAACAATTTCTCTGTCACTTCTTCACCGACATTTTCTTGTTCTGCAAGCTTTGCAAGTCGATGTGCATCGAATGTATTTGCAGGTACCATGTTTTCAAAATCATACGTTAGTCCGACAGTTTTCGCTTGTTCAGCAACATTATCCGTCATGTTTTTCGCTTCTTTTGCACTCATGTTATATTTTGTAGCTAGTACTTCATGCATTGTTTTCTCTGTCTTTTTTGGTGTGTTTGGATCCAATTCATATGCTTTGTAAACTACCTCTATCTTATTGCTTAGTCCCGTTTCCTCTAAAGCCTCTTCTAGTCGACGCTTTCCAATATAACAAAACGGACATACATAGTCCGACCATACTTCAATTTTCATTATTTTTACCACCTTTCACTAATCTCCATATTAAATCTTATTAAAGAGGGCAACAATGTATATGCCTACTACTGCTAAGAATAATACGATATGGAGGTTTATGAATGTCTAGTTCATTATGGCTGGCTACAGCTTATTCGCGGGATGTTTACCCCGCAATAAATCAAGATATACAATGCGATGTATGTGTAATAGGTGGTGGATTGAGCGGACTCGCCACAGCCTATTTTCTCGCCAAAGAAGGAAAGGATGTTATATTGCTTGAGAAGAATAAAATACTGGCGGGTGCTACTGGGAATTCAACAGGTAAACTAACGGCACAACATGATCTAATTTACGCTCAATTACTAAAAAAGTTTGGGCATGATGATACAAAACTATATTATGAGGTCAATGAAAAGGCCGTAGAATTCGGTAAGTCTATTGCAAGCGCCGACGAACTAAAACCGGCCGACTCCATTCTTTTCTCGCAATCGAAGTATGGAACGGAATTGCTAAAGGCTGAGGCTAGTGCCTACGAGAAACTCGGTATTAAAGGTGAATTTGGAAAAAACTCTGAATTACCGATCCCAATTGATGCTACACTTACATTAAAAAATGAAAGTCAACTCCACCCTGTTCGGTTCGGACAAAAGTTAGCACAGATGGCTGTTGAAGCCGGGGCTCGTATTTATGAAGACTCCGATGTGTTGCAGATGGATTTAAAAAAGAAAATAGTGACGTTGCACTCTCATCATGAAGTACAGTTTAAAGAACTTGTTCTTTGTTCTCATTATCCAATTGAGGCACTTCGCGGACTTCAAATTATGAAGCTTTCCGTTGATCGCTCTTACATTGTTTCGGCGGAAGCCGACATCGCACTTCAAGGACAATACATTTCAGTTGATGAGCCGAAAAGATCGATTCGAACAGCACAATTCGACGACAAAACTTACTTTCTTTTGTCTGGGGAAAGTCATCAGGCAGGAGCAAAAGGCAACACAAACTTCCATTATGATCGTTTGTATAGAGATGTAAAAGACCTGTTCGGTTTAGGCGATTTCACGCACGGCTGGTCCGCACAAGATCCTCAAACACCAGATATGATTCCTTACGCTGGAATGATATCTACAGGAATGCCTTATGTTTATTTGAGTACAGGGTATCGTAAATGGGGACTTTCGAATTCAATAGCTAGCGCTCGAATTATTTGCGATCAAATTGTCGGACGAACAAATCGTGCAACCGGACTATACTCCCCTGAACGGACTGGGTTTGGTACCCTACTACTACAAGCTTTCAAAAATACGGGGCTTGTCGTCAAAGAACTCGCCTCGGGGTACACCACTCGACTGAGTTCACCAACGTGTACGCATATGGGGTGCAAAACGAGATGGAATGATGCTGAGGAGACATGGGATTGCCCTTGTCATGGGTCCCGCTTTCGTAAAGATGGTTCTGTACTCGAAGGACCTGCAACAAAACCATTGGATTTATAATTTACTACGACACCGTATTTTACGATTGGAAAAACACGACCTACTAAATTCATTAAATTGAAAGCACAATTAATAGCTATGTAAAAAGGCTGCACCTTTTGGTGTAGCCTTTTTACAATTTTTTATTTTAATGCTTCCGTCAGTACAGGAACAATTTGCTTCTTTCTTGAAACAATCCCTTTAAGCATTCCAATATTATTTTGTAGGTTTATATCGAAAGCAGCACTAGCGCGTTCCGCTTCTTTTCCGAGTGCGAGAATCGTGGAATCGTTATTCAATATATCCGTCACGACAAACAAGAACAAACTTAATTCTTTCTCTTCAATGACTTGTCCAATTAATGCTTCCAACTCAACTTGACGATCCATCACTTCTTGAACCTCTACTGCGTTCACTTGTGCAATTTCAATTTTCATTTCGCCAATTCCAAATTCCTTGGCATCTAGAGTGATTAAATCTTCAAGCGTTTTTCCACTTAAATCCGCGCCCGCTTTTAACATTTCTAGTCCGTATGTTTCTGCATCAATATCAGCAATTGCTGTCAATTCTTTTACCGCCAAACGATCTTCTTCCGTATATGTAGGCGATTTGAAAAGAAGCGAATCCGATATGAGAGCAGACAACATGAGTCCAGCAATGTCTTTAGGAATCTCGATCCCATGTTCTTTAAATAACTTATTTAGAATTGTTGCCGTACAACCAACTGGCTCCGCTCTGTAATAGAGTGGGTCATTTGTTTGGAAGTTTGCAATTCTGTGGTGATCGACGACTTCAATAATTTGTACATCGTCAATATCATCGACACTCTGTTGCTTTTCATTATGATCAACTAAAATAACATGATTTGCTTCAGGTGCTGCTTTTTCAATTAAACGAGGTGCTTCAAATCCGAAATAGTCAAGTGCATAAGCAGTCTCGCTTGTCACCGTACCTAGCCTGACAGCTTCTGCATTCATTCCTAGTTTCTTTTTTAAATATGCGTAACTAATTGCAGATGCAATTGAATCCGTATCAGGATTCTTATGGCCGAAAACCAAAACTTTATTCATGAAAAAATTCCTCCTACTGTTCTTATATCATAGTTCAGTTTATCACATATTTGGATTGATTCAATTACGCCTCGGCGTAATTGCGTCCAGATTTTGAATCGAGCGAGCTCGATAGACTCCTTTCAAAATCTGTGACATCCGCCGGAGGCTTTATCTTCTTACAGCGCGAGTCTGAACATCCACTGTAAGAAACATAAACGCATTCATCTCAACACCTACAGAGGTGGGAGTTTTCTGCTGGAAGAAGATAAAATTGCTGCAAGTCCTTCATTATTTTCAACGAAATCTGCAAGTGTATAACTGTCTAATACTTTAAAATAGGCAGCCATTGCTTCATGGAGAACCCCTTTTAATTTACAGGCGGGAGTGATGACACAGCGATTCGTTTCACAATTAAAACATTCCACAAGGTGAAAATCGTCTTCTGCTTTTCGAATGACATCACCAATATTAATTTGGTCTGGTGTCATTTTCAATCGAATTCCGCCACCTCGGCCACGGATTGTTTCGATGAACCCCATTCTTCCCAGTTCGTGTGTTACTTTCGTAAGGTGGTTTTTAGAAATCTCATAGACATCGGAAATTTCTTGGACCGTCGACAGTTTCTGTTGATCTTGAATCCCAAGATATAAAAGAACACGCAATGAGAAATCTGTATACATCGTTAGCCGCATAAAATCACCGCACTTTCTGAAGCTATTATACCTTTTGTGGCAGAAACGTGAAAGAAATGTGACTAACTTTTAAACGTTACTTAAACATGTATTTAAAATGTATCTTTAAACTCTTTTTTGATTTATGATTAATTTATACAAATACGAAAGGTTGTGCAACACTATGTTATCTCAAGAAACAATTCAAATTATCAAATCAACCGTTCCGGTTTTAGAACAACACGGAAAAACAATCACAACTACTTTCTACAAAAATATGTTCGAAGCAAACCCTGAACTATTAAATGTATTCAATCACGTGAACCAATCACAAGGACGTCAGCAAACAGCTCTTGCGAATACAGTTTACGCCGCCGCTGCGAATATCGATAATTTAGGTGCAATTTTGCCTACTGTTGTACAAATTGCACATAAACATAAATCACTCGGAATTACTCCAGAACAGTACCCAATTGTTGGTTATCATTTATTAGGCGCAATTAAGGAAGTCCTTGGAGATGCAGCAACTCCAGAAATCATTGGAGCATGGGGAGAAGCTTATGGTGTGATTGCTGATGCTTTCATCGGCATTGAAAAAGACATGTATGAAGATGCTGAAAAGCAAGACGGTGGATGGAAAACATTCAAAGAATTTATTATTACTGATAAAATCGTCGAAAGTGACGTTATTACTTCATTTTATCTAGAACCTAAAGATGGGGAGAAGCTTCCTTCTTATAAACCAGGTCAATACATCACGGTTCGATTAGATATTCCCGGTGAAGAATATACGCTCAACAGACAATACAGTTTGTCTCAAGCAGAAAACGGAAAGTGCTACAGAATTTCAGTAAAACGAGAAGATGAATTTAATCCGAACGGAAAAGTTTCGGTTTACCTTCATAATCACTTGAATATCGGAGATAGCCTTGAAGTCAGCGTTCCCGCGGGTGATTTCTACTTAGATACTGACGGTGCAAATCCGGTTACGTTAATAAGCGGAGGTGTTGGGATCACACCTATGATGAGCATGTATGAAACGATTGCCAAGAATACACCCGAACGACCTGTTGCATTCTTACATTCGGCCCGTACGCGTCAGCACCAGGCGTTCAATGATCGTGTTCACAAGCTACATGAAACTATGTCTGCTTCAAGTTATTCCGTACTCTATTCTGAAGAGGGTGACGGATTCATAACACGTGAATTTCTTGCTTCAAATGTACTAACTGACAGCGATATATACGTATGTGGCCCAACACCTTTCATGCAATCCGTAATTAAGGATCTTTATGCAATTGGCATTCCAACCGAAAGAGTACACTTTGAATTTTTCGGACCAGCTGTTCAACTCGACCTTGTTGAAGTTTAATTAAACACAAAAAAACGTCATCACATTTGGATGACGTTTTTTTGCTGTTCGACTTTTGCAATATAGTCGATCGATAATCGATTAAAAACATCCGGTTGGTCAATGTTACAAACATGTCCAGAATCTTTTATAGAAATATACTCAAAGTCGTTATTCAGCCGAACCACTTCTTTAACTGGAGCTGAAAATAAATAATCTTGCTCGCCCATTAGAAAAAGTGTTGGAATTGCAGTGGTTGAAACTTGGAGACGTGTTAAGTAGGGATTGATTAGTTTCGTGAGGGAAAACCATTTAATGAATTCCTTCTGACTCATCAGTTTTGCCTGATTGACAAACGCCATACGTGATTCCTCATGGGATTTACGCGGCATTAATATATAAGCAAATAATTTATAGAGCAACATATAAGGTACAAATTTTTTCGATACGCGCGCAACCATCATTAAAAATTTCGTTCGAAAGTCAAAACGAATAATTGCACCGCCAAGAATTAATGATTTCACACGGTCTGGATGATTGTCTGCCATCGTCTGTGCAACAATGGTACCAAGTGACATGCCAATAACATGTGATTCTTGAATACCAACCTTGTCCATAACATCGACAACTTCTTTTGCTACTTCAGTAAATGTATCATCTTCCTCCCAAAGTCCACGCTCTGATTTCCCGTGACCTCGAAGATCGACAAGTAGTATATTATGTTCTTTCCTGAATTCTCGAATTTGTTTAAACCAAGTAGAAGAGCTGCCTCCCGCCCCATGGACAAACGTTACCCACGGAGATTCTGGTCCAAGCTCGTAAGTTCTATAGTGAAGCAATATGTTCATCCCTCCTTCTAGGCTATCTATATTAAACCACCTTTCATAGTTCTATATCAAGCTATATGTGTAGCAAATTGCTAGTAATCAATCAAAGAGTGACAACATGCTATTTAGAAAACCTAGTTTTGAATGACCTTTTACAATCAATCTTGTTGGTTTCATTTAAAGACTTTTTGTGGAGGTTTTATCGAGGCGAAAACTAATGTTACGACTAAAAACAATCCTAGATACCCTATAATTGGATAGAATAACTCTACTAAATCAGTAAACCCTACAAAACTTGCAACAAATCCAACAACTAATGTTAGGCAGACAAATACCTTGAATTTAGTTGTACCTGTGCTCATGAATCGTGCACCAAAAGCAAAGAACATGCTGACAGCCGTATTGTAAATCATTCCAAACAAGATGAAGGACATGAGCACGCCAAGTATGGGTGATAGATCATCAACAATCTTTAACATCGGAAGGGCGTATGAAGAAACCTCATCTACTTTAGAGAAAAGTGCAAAGTGGTTTAGTAAGATTAAAATGCCGAGACCAAGTCCTCCTATAAATCCACCCCAAGACGCGATTCGTTCATCTTCCTCTGCCCCACCCATTACGAGTGCCATCGAAGCACCAACAGCAATGTTAAAGGACACGTAGTTAATTGCAGAAATGAACCAGTTTGGTAATGGGGTTTCTACAGCTAAGGCAATTGGATTAAGTAAACTAAAAGGTGTTTCCAATGTTACAAGACAATAAATCGCAACCAAAACAATCGTCAGTACGAGAAAAGGAGTAATGCTCCCAATGATGGCAACCACTCGTTCGACGTTTAACATAATCGTGACCAGTACGAGTCCTACTAGTACTAGACTGCCTATAAAAGGTTCAAGTCCAAACTGCTGATGCAAATTTGAACCCGCCCCTGCAATCATCACAACTCCGACACCAAACAATGTGAAAACGATAATGGCATCCACAATCATTCCTAAATATCGGCCACTTATTGTGTAGATAACCTCTTTATGGGATGTTGTACGCATTCGACTTCCCAAGCGTGTAAGCGTCATGCCCAAATACGCAAATAACGCTGTTGAAAGAATAGCTCCAAGCGTTCCCAAATAACCGAAACTTGTAAAATACTTTAGAATCTCTTGTCCAGATGCAAATCCAGCACCTACAATGATGCCTATAAATGCGCTTCCTATTTGTATGACTCTCATTTTATCCCCCAAATCATTTCTTTATCTTAAGGGTATTCAATGCGTCAACATTGCATTACCTATATTTTGAGACATACTCATTATACCTTTCATAAAAACGCCATGGATAGTCGACAGCTTCGCCTGAATTTCCAATACCAACGCGCGGTCCCGATTCGATTTCCTTTATTTCATCCCCTTCGGCAATAAAGAGTGGTTTTTCTGTCCAATGGTGACCGTAATATTCCATTGTAATTCCAAGGGCTTTTGTTAACTTACCAGGTCCATTTGTCCAATCTTTCATTTTCAAGTGTTCGCCGCGATTTTTTTTCATTTGCTCCAATCCTTCGATCGGTTCCGCTGCGCGAATCAAAACCGCATGTGGAGTATTTATAGGCCCACTAACGACATTCATCAGCGTATGCGTATGCATTTGATATGTATAGACAAGGCCAGGTTCTCTGAACATAACTTCTGTTCGCTTCGTTCTTCGATTGCCGAAACTATGTGCTGCTTGGTCTTCTGGTCCGTGGTAAGCTTCGGTTTCTACAATTCGAGCGACAAGCCGACCCTTTTCATGTTCATGGACAATGTACTTTCCTACTAAACTTTTTGCAAGCTCTAAAACTGGCGCTTCAAAAAATGATTGATCTATCGGTTGATACATAGGAATCCGCCTCCGTTTCTATTCCATTCTTCCCTTTATTTCAATAAAATCATACAGAATATGCGGGGAAATCAAAAGAATTCCTACAGGGTGTGTAGGAATCCTCTTTTCACTTCTGTATTAATCCTTTTTCAATAAGGAAATCTCTAGCAACATCTTCTGGTTTGTCTTTATCTAAATCTACGCGAGCATTCATTTTCAACATGTCTTCTTCCGTAATTTTACCTGCAAGACTGTTCAAGGTCTTTTCTAAATCAGGAAACTTTTTTAACGTTTCTTGACGAACAACAGGCGCAGCATCATATTTCGGGAAAAATCCCTTATCGTCTTTCGTAGTAGACATCTCAAATAACTGAATACGACTATCGGTTGTAAACGCTGGTATAACATCTACATCTCCATTTTTTACAGCCTCATACATTACATTGGGATCTAAACTCTTTGTATCTTTAAAATCGAAGGGATATACAGTGACTAAATCATCAAAACCGTCCCCTTGGCGTTCATAAAATGCATGGGGTGCACCGAATACTAATTCGCGTTCGGATGAAATCGTTACAAGATCCGAATATGTAGAAGCTTCGAAGTCACTTCCACTCAGATACGCTAATGTATAGCCATTTTCAAATCCTAGAGGCTCAAGCCATGTAACTTCAAATTCTTCTTCATATCCTTTTTTAACACGCTCAAATACACTTTCTGAGCTTTCACCTGGTTCTGACTCCTCTTTCAACACATCTTTAAGGCCTGTCCCTGTATATTCTACATACAAATCGATGTCGCCTTTTTCAATAGCAGGAGTCATAATGGCTACTTCACCTAGACCATCCTTATAACTCACTTTATAATCCGTATTTGCTTCAATATATTGACCTAATACATGAGGCAATATGAATTGTTCCGTCCAAGGCTTACCACTAATGACAATTTCATCTTTTCCTCCACATGCGGCAAGCAATAACCCTGTCGAAATGAGAAGTAAAGCTAATTTTTTCTTCAAATGAAATACCCCCTAGTTTTGTTTGTACCCTTTTGGTGTTACTTTCTTCTCTACCCTCTTTAAGATAAAGTCAAAACCAATTGCAAGGAGAGCAACAGGAATTGCTCCTGCGAGCACAAGTGAATTGTTATACGATTGCAACCCTCGGTAAATCACATCCCCTAGACCACCTGCCCCTACAAATGTGGCAAGAGTCGCAATTCCTACCGTTAAGACAGTAGCCGTTCGAATCCCCGCCATGATCACGGGTAAAGCAATTGGAAATTCAATTTTTTTCAATATTTGATTGGGCGTCATTCCCATTCCGCGCCCCGCATCGATAATGGACTCATCTACACCTGTCAATCCGGCATATGTATTTCGAACAATCGGTAATAATGCATAAATTACGAGAGCAATAAGTGCAGTTTTCGACCCTATCCCAATCAGTGGTACTAGAAACCCGAACAACGCAAGACTTGGTATCGTTTGTAAAATAGCCGTTATTCCAATAATCGGTTCAGAAAAGCGTCGATACCTCGCAACTAGAATGCCAAGTGGTAGAGCAATGAGTAGACCAATTGCAAGTGCAACAAATGAAAGATAAATATGTTCAAGTAAAGCGCCTAATACCAAATCTGACCGACTGCTAACCGTTTCAATAAAATTTTTCATAGTGATTGCCCCACCTTTCGTTCCAGCATTGCTGCCTGCAATAAAGAGTGGTGCCCTATGTATCCTAATATTTCCCCATCTTTTTTAATCTCAAGTCGGCTCATTGGATTCTTATCAAGAATCGAGATGGCCGCATCTACTTCAGCAGTCGATTCTATTTCCACTACTTCACCGTTCCAGAATTCATCGTAAAACCGTTCAAATTCCACCAGCTTTCTGCGTCCAAAATCACGTTGTCTTTCAATACGCTCCATGCCAATAAAATCACGCACAAAATCATTTACTTGATGTTCGATTAGTGCTTTTGGCGTCGCCATTTGTTCGATTTTTCCGTCTCTCATAATAATAATTTCGTCTGCAATTTTTAGTGCTTCGTCCATATCATGTGTAACAAAAACAATTGTTTTCTTAATTTTTGTTTGCAACTTCTTCAATTCCCCTTGCAATTGTTCCCTACTAATTGGATCGAGTGCTGAAAATGGCTCATCCATTAAAATGATTTCGGGATTACTAGCAAGCGCTCGACTTACTCCAACGCGTTGTTGCTGTCCACCTGATAATTCAAATGGATACCGCTGTTTAAAAATAGTAGGCTCTAAATCTACCAATCTCAGAAGTTCATCAACGCGGCTATCCGTTCTTTCTTTTTCCCAGCCCAGAAGTTCAGGAACCAATCCGATATTATCGCGAATTGTCATATGTGGAATAAGGCCAATGCGTTGGATTACATAACCAATTGAACGTCTTAATTCGACTTCATCTTTTTCAGATATTGGCTGTTCATCAATCGTTATTTCTCCACTTGTTGGAACTTCCAGTCGATTAATCATTCGCATTAGGGTAGTCTTTCCGCAACCACTCGGTCCAATAATTGCAGTCAATTTATGAGCTGGTATTGTCACAGATATACCTTTTAATGCCTCAGTACCATCTTGAAATTCTTTTCTCACATTGTCAAATCGAATCATATCTCCTCACCCCTTCCTTTACGATAATCCTTGACCTGATGCATATTCACTATACAATAGGTGCTTCCCCATCAATTCCGCATGTGTACCACTACCTGTAATCTTGCCTGCTTCCAACACAATGATTTGGTCCGCATCTATGACCGTTGCTAAACGGTGTGCAATTATTAACGTCGTTCTGCCTTCCATTAACCGCGCAAGCGCTTCTTGCACATGGGTTTCAGAACCACTGTCTAAGTTCGAAGTCGCTTCATCCAACAATAGAATTTTAGGATTGTAAAGAAGTGCTCTTGCAATAGCTATTCGCTGCCGCTGTCCACCCGATAACTTCATCCCTCGCTCACCTACTAAGGTGTCGAACTGATGGGACATTCCTTCGATAAATTCAAGTGCATTGGCCGCTTCAGCAGCTTTTCTCACTTCCTCCATCGTCGGCTTCAGATCTAACCCATACGCAATATTGTCAAAAATAGTTCCGCTTAGTAAGGGACTCTCTTGCGATACATATCCAATCTTCGCTCGCCAATCTGAAAGCGCCAGTTTATGAATAGGAGTCTGTCCAATAGTTATTTCCCCACTTGTTGGTTCATAAAACCTTTCCAACAAAGAAAATACCGTTGTTTTCCCTCCACCACTCGGACCTACAAAAGCTGTAACTGTTCCTTGTTGCGCTTCAAAAGTAAGATCCCTTAACACTTCTTTTCCAGATTCATATGAAAAGGACACATCATTAAACCCAATGACTCCCTCTGAAATGCTCGCTTGGCCTTCCGATTTTTCACTATCCATTTCTAATATATCTTGGATTCGTTCCGTTGCACCTACTGCTTTTTGGAATGATGTAAAAAAGGAAGCCATCTGGGCAAACGGTATGATAATTTGAAACATATAAAAGATAATTGCCACAAGGGCACCCGCTGACAATGCACCACGTGATACTTGAGAGCCTCCATAACCAAGAATAACGACTAAAATACTCATCATAATTAACGTCATCACTGGTGAAATAACAGCTTGTATTTTAGCCTCTTTCAAACCAAAACCAAACAGAGATCGAATCGCTTTGTCTCCGCGCTTCGCTTCCGTAGGTTCAGCTCCATAAGCTTTTACAAGTCGAATATCCCCAAGAACCCTGCCAAGGTGCCCGGAAAAAGAAGCCATTTCCGCTTGTGTTGCCTTTGCTACTTTGTGCATAATTCGACCAAGAGGTATGATAATCGCCATACTAATCGGAACGCTAATCAGCATGATTAAGGTCATTTTCCAATCAATAAAAAAGAGGATAATGACTGAACCAACAATAGATATTAACCCGGAGACAAATGTAACAAGGTGATTCGTCACAAGAGTTTTTAGCGTTGTTGTATCTTGTGTAATCCGGCTCATCGTTTCACCGGTTTCATTGGCATCGTAATATGGAACGGGTAGCCTAAGAACTTTATTCCACAACTTCCCTCGTAAATCAGCCACTATCGTTTCTCCAATATAGGTTAACAAGTAATAGGAAAAGCCACCTGTAATTGCTTGAACAATAAAAATAACAAATAGAAGTGCTGCTGTTTTCCAATTGAATAGCGCACTCTCTAACGTGTCTACGAGATCCTTTGTAATAAGCGGAACAATTAGTCCGGTGATTGTTTCAGCGAGCGAAAGAATCAACGCGGTAATCGTAACACCAATCGGCCACTTTAACTGTCTAATCAGTGCAAAAAAATTCTTCGTTGACTGATTCTTTTTAGTATTTGTTTCCATCCACTTCACCTTTTCCGTTTTACCTCTTAGTAAACCTTTGTTATAACTTATTCAAAATACGCCCAATCTCTAACCAATCTGCTTCAAGGGAAGGTCTATGTGAAGGGCGATAGAAAACGGACGCCGGATGAAAAGTAGGAACGATTCGATGTGTATCCTTTGTCCATTTAAAAGTCGTGTCATCTAAATTTTCTAAGTATTGAACTTGCCTTTCTAACAATTGACCATGGATTTCAGTTACCTTTACTTCTTTACCCAATAACCGTTGTAAGCCAACATTTCCTAATGTAACAATTAACTTCGGCTTAATATTCGACAGTTCATAATCGAGTACAGGTGCATGTGCGAGAATTTCCTTTTGAATCGGCGGGCGATTGTATTTGCGTTCCGTTGTCGATCCATCCCGTTCTTTTTTTGTTCCCCGCCGATAAGGACGACTTCGGACTGCACTTGAAATGTATACATCTTCTCGGGTTAGACCGATTGTTGCCAAGGACTTCATCAGTTCTTTACCAGCCCTACCGATAAATGGAATGCCATCTACAAGTTCAAATTCTCCTGGAGCTTCTCCGATTAACATCAACTCAGGGGCTTCTGGTCCTCCCCCGACTAAAAACCCTTCTACAGGGTATCCTTCGATTCTTTTCTTTCCAAGCACAACAAGTGATTCAGGAATTTGAAACATATACACACCTCCGATTTCTTCGCTCACGGTACCTAAACTTATTTAGTGTTTACGATATGATTACTTAATGCCTTTTCAACACTGCCCGCAAAGTTTGCGCTAGCACCCCAGTCGAAACGGAAAAATACGCCTTCCCCTCCACCTGATGCAACCGCATGTACTTTCGTTTCCCCGTCAAAATTATCAATTGTTACCGTTAAAGATGCACGATTACTCGACCGCATATAATACTTTTCCAAGATGAATACAAAAAATTGGTACTCATCGACAGTTCTCACATAACTATCGACAAGTGTACCCGATATGCTCCCTTGTATTACCTCATTTTTAATAATCCCCATTGCCTCTGTTGGCGATATATTTACGTTAAATTCTCTAACAGACATCTTGCATTCCCCCTTTTTATCTTTTACGAACCAATCATTGATTAAGTTTCAGGTAAATAAAAAACAACCCAATTAGAGGTACTGGTAATCACCTTCTAACTGGGTTGCCTTACTAAAAATAATTCCTATTGTGAACATAATGAAGTGCGTGAATAGAACCCAACGTTTCTTTATTCCAATTCTAACTGTTTGGTTTCGGTTCCTAAGAAAACAACCGCTAATACTCCAATAACAATCGATACACTGAAGATCCCGAAGATAACGCCAAACTCATATCCAGCAGTTAACAATGTTCCAACAAGTAGCGGTCCAAAAATCCCGCCAATTCGCCCAATTGCCGCTGCCATGCCTGCGCCAGTTGCACGAATCGACGTTGGATATTGCTCAGGAGAATAAGCATAGAGCGCTCCCCAAGCTCCTAAGTTAAAGAAGGACAACAATGCTCCAAATAATAGCAACATCGGTAATGTGTCGGCGTTGCCAAATAAATACGCACTCGTTGCTGTACCCAACATATATGTAGCGAGGACAAACTTCCTTCCCGCTCGCTCAATTAACCACGCTGCAGAAAAATAACCTGGGAGTTGAGCTAACGTCATCAACAAGACATAACCAAAGCTTTTAATCATCGTGAAACCTTTAAGTACCATGACGCTCGGCAACCAAAGGAACATCCCATAATATGAAAAAACAACCGTAAACCAAACAATCCATAACATGATTGTTCGTTTGACATACGTTCTAGATAACAAAGCTGCCATCTTTTCTAGTGTCGATTGTTTAGGTTCTCCATCTTCTATAAACTTCGGAGAATCTGGTAAGTTTCGCCTCAAATAGATTGCATAAAATGCTGGAAGTGCCGTAATGATAAGTGCAACCCTCCAGCCAAATGAGGGAATAATAAAGTAGGCAATAAGTGCAGCTAATAACCAACCTGCCGCCCAAAAGCTTTCAAGCAAAACGACAACCTTGCCGCGCTCCTTCGCATCTACACTTTCAGATACTAACGTAGATGCAACCGGTAACTCTCCGCCTAGCCCTGCACCAACAAAGAAGCGTAAAATCAAAAATGCCGTTAACGACATGGTGAACGCCGATAGCCCACTGGCAACTGAAAATAATACTAAGGTTATCATGAACACATTTTTACGACCAATTCGGTCAGCTAATAGTCCAAAGCCTAACGCACCAAAAGCCATACCAATGGAATTCACACTACCAATCCAACCCATTTGAGTCGATGTCAGATTCCACTCTACAGCGATTGCAGCGATCACAAACGAAAGGATTCCTACGTCCATCGCGTCAAACATCCAACCTGTGCCCGCAATTCCAAGTAATTTATTTCTTGATATACCCTCTTTCTTATTCCCCAATTTGTTCTACCCCTTATATGTACTTTAATGTAATTCTACCTAAGATTACTATACGCTAGACACTAAAAGGAGACAAACTTTTTTTCAATCAAAAAATCGGCCCAATAACGGACCGATTTTCTTCGTTTTTCAGATTATAATGCGGCTTCTACTTCTTTTATCATTTCTTTCATCGAAAGCAATCCGCCACCTGAAATGTACCAGTATTCCCCATTTAGATAAATCATTTTTTCGTTTTTATATGCGTCTGTTTTTTGAACAAGTTCATTTTCAAGAGACTCTTTCACACTGGATTCTACGCCAATAGCAGCGTCTCTATCAACTACGAACAAAATCCCTGGGTTTGTTGACATGATGTATTCAAACGTAATGTTTTGACCGTGCGTAGATACTTCAATTTTTTCATCTGCAGCTTTGAATCCAAATACATCATGAATGATACCGAAACGAGAACTCGGACCATAAGCACTTACTTTTCCTTCAGTTCCTAGTACAATCAAAGAATTCTCTTCAACTACTGAAGCTTTTTCATGAATGGCAGCGATTTGTACTTCAATTTCAGCGAGCTCAGATTTTACTTCGTCCTCTTTACCAAATACTTCACCAATCATTTCTAAGTTTGCCTTAAATGATTCCATATAATTCGCATTATCAATACCTACATATACAGTAGGTGCAATTTTCGAGAATTCTTCATACATATCCGCCTGACGGGCAGAAATAATAATTAGGTCCGGCTGTAAAGTATGAATCGCTTCAAAATCAGGCTCTTTAAGACTCCCCGTATTTGTATATTTGGCATCTTCATATTTTTTAAGATACTCAGGTATATTTGCTTGTGGTAAACCTACAACTTCAATTCCTAGATCTTCAAATGTATCAAGTGTACCAAAGTCAAAGACTACTACTTTTTCAGGGTTTTTATTTACCGTTACAGGTTTCTTATCAAGTTCATGCGTAATTTCTATAGTAGTAGCTTCTTCTGTCGCATCATCTTTTACTTCTTCCACTTCATCTTTTGAACTGTTTGCATCATCATTTCCTGAAGTCTCGGGTGCCGTTTCAGCTTTCCCACCACATGCCGCAAGTACAAGCATTAGAGCAAACATCATCATTACTATTGAAATTTTCTTCATCATAACCATCCTTTTTATTTTTAAGAGTTGAAATACATACAGATATTGCAATTGTTTATTTTCTTAATTGGGATGTCCATATCGTAAATTTGCTTTAATGCATCTGAATTAATAATTTCATTTGTCGGTCCATCTTTGACGATACGACCATTTTTCAAAGCTACAATGCGGTCTGAGTACACGGAAGCAAAGTTAATATCATGAAGTACAATGACGACCGTCTTTCCAAGATCGTCAACTAGTCGTCTTAGGATTTTCATTATCTGAACAGAGTGTTTCATATCCAGGTTATTTAGTGGCTCATCAAGTAAGATGTAATCCGTATCTTGTGCAATAACCATTGCGATAAAAGCGCGCTGGCGTTGCCCACCAGATAACTCTTCGAGATACTCATGTTGCATATCCATCAACCCAACATAATCCATTGCCTGTTCGACAATTCGGATGTCTTCAGTGTTCAGCCTGCCCTTTGAATACGGAAATCGTCCAAAAGAAACAAGCTCTCGGATTGTTAACCGAACATTTATATAGTTCGCTTGCTTTAAAATCGCTACGCGTTTAGAAAACTCATTGGAATTCATCTTCTTTACATTGTCTTTATCGACGATGACTTCACCTGTATCTGAATCCATAAGGCGACTTACCATTGAAAGTAGTGTCGATTTCCCTGCACCATTCGGGCCGATAAAAGAAGTAATTTTTCCTCGGTAGATGTTCACGTTCACTTTTTCAACGACCGCTTTTTTACCATAAAACTTCGATAATTCGCGAACCTGAATCATGTGGATCGACTCTCCTTTAATAATAAGTAAATAAAGTAAATGCCACCGACAAAATTGACTATAACACTAAGCGTCGTAGAGAAAGTAAAGACTCGTTCCACGACCCACTGTCCACCGACTAAAGCAACAACACTCATTAACGAAGCTCCTACGATGAGAACCGAGTGTTTATATGTTTTAAAGAATTGATAAGACAAGTTTGCAACAATGAGTCCAAAAAAAGTGATCGGACCAACAAGCGCTGTAGATACTGCAATTAAAATTGAAGACAAAATCAATATTTTCTTAACGACTTTATCATAAGATACGCCCAAGTTAATGGCAGTGTCCCTACCAAGTGAGAGTACATCCAAATCATTTAACGATTTCCAACCAACAATTAACGTTACCCCGACGATACCAAGTGCCCACCATACGAGTTCACCATTGACATTGTTAAAACTTGCGAACATTTTATCTTGAACCATCATAAATTCATTCGGGTCAATAAGTACTTGTAAAAAGGTTGAAATACTTCCGAAAAATGTACCTACGATGATCCCAACGAGAAGTAAAAAATAAATCGGTTGTTTCCCGCCTTTGAATAAAAAACGATAGAGAAGCAATGCGAAAATAATCATCGCAGCGACCGATAATATGAAATTGACTTGTTTATTCATCAATGTAACGTGGTTTGAACCTAATGCAAAAATAAGTACTGTCTGTAACAATAAGTAAAGTGAATCCAATCCCATAATACTCGGTGTCAAAATCCGATTATGCGTAATCGTTTGGAAAATAACCGTCGAGTAAGCAATCGCAACTCCAGTAATGACCATAGCAAGCACTTTTATCGCTCGACGTGGTAATGCGTAATCGAAACTGCCATTCAAACCTTGGAACAAATACAATACGCAGAGAAAAACTGAAATCCCAGTCAATATGTAAAGCTTAGTGGTGTTACGCATAGGCCTTCCTCCTAAACAACAAATATAGGAAGATTCCGCTACCGATAACGCCGACCATTAGACTTATCGAGATTTCGTAAGGATAAATGAGCACTCTACCTAAAATATCACATATTAAGAGGAATATTGCCCCGAGTAATGCGGTATGTGGCAATGTTTTCTCTAAGTGATCACCTTTAAAGATGGATACAATATTTGGGATGATTAACCCTAAGAAAGGAATCATACCAACAGTTAAAACAACGGACGTCGTCAGAAGTGCAACGAGTATGAGTCCCACATTAACGACTCGCTTATAAGCAAGTCCAAGATTTTTTGAGAAGTCTTCTCCCATTCCTGCAACTGTAAATCGATTTGCGTAAAGATAAGAAATGAGTAAAATTGGGATACTTAAGTAAAGAAGTTCATATCTGCCCTTCATTATCATCGAAAAATCACCTTGCAACCAGGACGACATGTTTTGGATGACATTTGCTTTGTAAGCAAAAAATGTCGTGATTGATGATAAAATACTTCCATACATGAGTCCAACTAGCGGAATAAAAATCGCATCCTTGAACTTAATCCGGTTGAGTATTTGCATAAATAATAGCGTGCCGGCTAGCGCAAATACAAATGCAACAATCATCTTCTCGATTGTCGATGCGCTTGCAAATAAAAGCATCGAAACAAGAATTCCTAGCCTTGTTGCGTCAAGTGTTCCTGCTGTTGTCGGCGAAACAAATTTATTCCGGCTCAACTGTTGCATAATAAGACCTGCTATACTCATTCCGGCTCCTGCGAGTAAAATGGCAACAAGTCGTGGTACGCGGCTGATTAAGAAAACTTCAGTTTCCTCCGATTTAAAATCAAGCAGGTCCAACGGTGAAATATTGCTCACTCCTACAAATAACGAAAGGAGTGAAAGGATGATAAGTGCGACAAATAAGTAACGTTTCTTCATTGGAATCCCCGTTGTCATTTATTTAAATCTAATTGAGAATCTCGTACTGAAAACTATTATCAATTAGACTCAATGTTTATTATAGCACGCTGTATAGCACTGTCAACATATAACTGAAAATGATTCTCAATTGGATTCACATTGTTGAATAGCTGTCAAATCTCCATTCATTCACGAAAACCTCCACAAGAATAAATCCCCATAGAGTGCCTTTTCTTGATGTATTTCTACGAAGTATCGTTTTCTCTTTCATAATTCGCTATAATTATGCTTACCAATGGAAGGAGCTCTTTTATTTATGCTTAAAAAATTCTTTTCTTACTATAAACCACATAAACGTTTGTTCATCATCGACTTTTCAAGCGCGGTCGTTGTTGCACTGCTTGAACTTGCTTTTCCATTAGCTGTTCAGTGGTTCATAGACCGACTGTTACCTAGTGGCGATTGGGGAAAAATAGTTTCTGTTAGTATCCTGCTATTAGTCATCTATATAGTAAGTACGTTTTTACAATTCATCGTCAGTTATCTTGGACACAAGCTCGGCATAAATATCGAAACCGATATGCGCCAGAAGTTGTTCAATCATGTTCAACGGCAGTCGTTCAGATTTTTTGATAATACTAAAACGGGACATATTATGAGTCGAATTACAAACGACCTCTTTGATATCGGGGAGCTGGCACATCACGGCCCTGAAGATCTGTTTATCGCAGTTATGACGCTCGTAGGGGCATTTATACTGATGTACAACATTAATCCAGAACTCGCACTCATTGCGATTGTCATGGTTCCACTTCTAATTATTTTAGTAGCATTTTGTAATGTGAAGATGAATGCAGCGTGGACAAACATGTATGGAAAAATCGCAGATGTGAATGCGCGCGTTGAAGATAGCGTTTCTGGTGTACGTGTCGTGCAGTCATTTACGAATGAGGACTTTGAAATTGAACGTTTCAAAACGGATAACGGCAACTTTAGGATTGCCAAACTTGTCGCCTATAAAGTAATGGCTTGGACCACTTCAAGCATGTATATGATGACGCGACTCATGACGCTCGTCGTACTCGTCGTAGGCGCTTGGTTTACTGTGAACGGGAAACTGACCGCTGGTGAACTTGTCGGTTTCATTTTATTTGTTAATTTGCTCATCAAACCGGTAGATAAAATCAGTGCACTTCTTGAACTATATCCAAAAGGCATGGCAGGGTTTAAACGATTTCAAGACCTAATTGATGTGATTCCTGAAATTGAAGATCGACCCGGCGCCATTGCTGTTAAACATTTAAACGGGGATATTTCCTTTAGAGATGTTCACTTTAAATACGATGACCATCAAGCTGTCCTTAGAGGGATTAATTTAACCATCCCCGCTGGTGAAACTGTTGCCTTGGTAGGTCCATCTGGCGCAGGTAAGACAACGATTTGTTCACTTATTCCACGCTTTTACGATGTGAATGAAGGTTCGATTTCTATTGATGGACTCGATATACGTGAAATGACAACGCAATCTCTACGTGCCCAAATCGGTATCGTTCAACAAGACGTTTTTCTTTTCACTGGTACGATTCGGGAAAACATCGCATACGGAAATCACGATGCGTCTGATGAAGATATTTATCAAGCTGCTAAAAAAGCGCATTTGGAAGATATGATTGACGGACTTCCACTGGGGTATGAAACGCAGATTGGAGAACGCGGGCTGAAACTCTCAGGCGGACAAAAGCAACGTCTCGCAATTGCTCGTATGTTCCTTAAAAATCCTCCAATTCTCATCTTAGATGAAGCCACATCGGCTCTGGATACCGAGACTGAACGCATTATTCAACAATCCCTTGCTGAACTTGCTGAAAATCGAACGACTCTTGTCATAGCACACCGACTTGCAACCATACGTGATGCAGACCGCATCCTTGTAGTAACCGAAGAAGGTATTGCCGAAGACGGTAAGTATGCAGAACTTGTAACTAAAGGCGGGCATTTCGCTCGGTTGCATAACATCCAATTTCAAGAAGTTTAAGTTCTTTCTATAAAATAGGCTCTGTTAAATAACTCTTTTGATAGTTGTTGAATTATTTGTGCACTCCTTGAATAGTGGAGTGGAAGGTGTGAAAATATCGCTTCGGCGCTTGGTGATGGCCTCCCGTAGTAAGCCCGTCAGAAAGTTCACTGTCGGTCTTACTACTTCGGCTCACACTTGTCGCTTCTGCGCTAGTTCGATTTACTTTATGGTTATTGCATTACTAAGAGTGGAGCAATAATACGACTTGTACACTTCTAGTTGATTGAAGTGGAAGACTTCGACTCCGGGAGGACAGCGGGTCAGGTGAAACAACAGCGGGTTGGTCCACCGCCTGCCCTCCGGAACGCGTCAGGGAAAGATTGCACTTCATCTTTCCAATCTTCGGGTTTGAAACGGAAATCAACAGCACTATTGTGTAATAAGTTTTATCAAAATTATTATTTAACATAGCTTTAAAATAAAAATCTGGCCAATGTGAATATCACATCGGCCAGTTTTTTAATAACTAATAATAAATTCTTCGAAACGTTCGCGATCCCACAATAGCATTTCTACTGTCATGAACGTTCCTTCTTCTTCATACGTTGTTTCTTTCACATTGCTTTTTTCATTCAAATAAGAAACCACATCTCCACGATCGAATGGAACGAGTAATTTGCACGTCACATATTTATTGAATATATGACTCTTTATTAACTCCACCAGTTCATCTAGTCCAATTCCTTCTTTCGCGGATAACCAAATGTTATCATCACTTACTTTTGGATAGTGCACATCCGAAAGGTCCGCTTTATTAAAAATATTAATCGTAGGGATGTTTTCAACGCCAACAACTTTCAATGTTTTGTTTGTTACGTCCATCATGAATTGATGTTCAGGATGCGATACATCTACTACTTGTAAAAGAAGATCCGCATTACGTGCCTCTTCCAACGTTGACCTAAATGCCTTCACTAGATGAGTAGGCAACTTACCAACAAAACCAACCGTATCTGTAAGCAGAAACTCTTTGTTGTCCGGTAGCTTTACCCGGCGCACAGATGTATCGATTGTGGCAAACAGCATATCTTTTTCAAATACTTGTTTTGTATCTTCTGCATTCATCTTTTTCAACAGTTCGTTCATAAGCGTGGATTTCCCAGCATTTGTGTAACCAACAATTGACACGACTGGTGTGCCACTTCTCTTCCTTTGTTTACGCTGAGTTTCACGTTGGTCTTGCACACTTTCAAGGTCTCTTTTCAATTTTGCGATTTGGTCTTCGATGATTCTACGATCCAGCTCAAGTTTTGTTTCACCGGCACCTTTGTTTTGAAAGCCACCACCGGTTCCGCCCCCTTGTCTTCCAAGAGATGCACGTAACCCTATTAAGCGCGGCAACATATATTGAAGTTGGGCAAGGTCAACTTGCATTCGAGCTTCTTTTGTTTTTGCTCGCCGTTGAAATATATCAAGGATAAGCATCGTTCGATCGATTACTTTGCATTCCAATCCATTCTCTAAGTTTCGAATTTGAGATGGGGATAACTCATCATTGAAAATGACTAAATTCGCATCCGCTTCATCAAAACAACTTTTAATTTCCCCGATTTTCCCTGTCCCGACATAATGAGAAGGGTTTCTTCGTTCCAGGTTTTGCACAACCTCTCCAACAACTTCAACATCAATTGCCTGAGCAAGGTTTTTTAACTCTTCCATTGAATACTCAAAATGATCATCGGTTTGAATATTCACCCCGACTATTATTGCACGTTCAACTAATAAATCCATAAACGAACTCCCCCAACTACCAAAGTGGCTTGATTTTATCATATGCGTGATGTTACAACAAAAGAGTGCTACTCAATAGCTTGTTCGATTAACACCTCTGTCAGTCTTTCTTTGCCTTTTTTCTTTCTAAAAGTTAACGTCACATTCTCTAGCTGCAGCTGGGAATCGGCGGTGTCTATTGCGAGTAAATTCGACCAAGCCGAAACGGACTCCAGTGGATCATTCACGTTAAATATACATTCTTTAATTTCAAGTAGTGAACTTGTAGAGGTAATCGTCCCATCTGCACGTAGTTTTTCTAACCGTTGCTCTTCTGTTTCTTCCCATTCGATAAAGAATGGCATGGGTAACTGATCAGAAACTCGTTGCTCTACGAATACCATTTTCCATTTACGTACTTCCCCACTTGTTGTTTTTCGTTCTGCTGGCAACACACCTGAAGTAAGGAATCCTTTTTCGATTAAGCTGTTGTTAAACTCATCTATATTATTTACCGACAAGCAAATCGTTCCCCATCCTTCAACGTCGTACAACAATTGTTCCGTGAGTGGGTGTTTCGCATTTTCAGCAATCTCTTTACGTTCAATCGAGAGCCATTCCAGGTACGCATTTTTCACATACATAAGTGCGTTGTATGTACCCCATTGTACATGACTCCCACCAACAACTGCATGACGGCCGACTTGTTCTTGCTCATTTACCACTTCTGCAGGAGATTTCTTAGTGAAATAGACAACATGATCTAGTTTTATCATAACCAAGCCCTCTTTCCTAACGTTCAATATGTAGTATGATAAGTAAAGACAAACATTCTTCTATCTTTTCCCCGAAATTTCCTGGGAAATAGTTAATATTCGACAAGGAGCGTGCTAAAAGTGACTCACGAAAAATGGCTTCAACAAACTATCCAAATGGCCGTTGATAATGTAAAACAAGGTGAAGGACCTTTTGCTGCCATCGTTGTAAAAGATGGAGTTATTATTGGTCGGGGTACAAACCAAGTACTTCTTCAAACAGACCCTTCCGCACATGCAGAACTACTTGCGATTCGAGAAGCCTGCAAAGTGGTTGGTACGACAGATCTTTCCGACTGTGTTTTATATGCGAGCGGTGAACCATGCCCGATGTGCCTAGGCGCATCTTACTGGGCAAACGTAGGCGCCATCTATTATGCATGTAGCAAAACCGATGCAGCTACCGAGGCTGACTTTAACAATCCACTTCATATGTTTTTTTCGGATCAATCCCAACAGCCAGAACAACGAAAAGTTCCATTTGTTCATTTAAAAACTGAAAATTATTTGGATCCATTTACATTGTTGAATCAAAGAAAATAACCTAGAAAAGCGTATTCATTCAGCGAATACGCTTCTCTATTTTTTTAATTACGAATCAAGAGGAAAAACCCGACCTCTTTCATCCTTATAAACGATATGATGTCTTTCCAATTTCGTAGGCGAATCCACCCCTGCCGCCGCTGATACACGGAAAAGTCCTTCACGCATTGTCAGAATAAAGTTCGCAACACGGTATTTCTTTTCTTCCACAACAAGTCCTTGTTGTAATTTTTCATCTGTCGTCGCAACACCTGCAGGGCAGTCATTCGTGTGGCAACGATGCGCCATTATGCACCCGACCGAAATCATAAATCCTCTTGCCACTTGGACTAAATCCGCACCCATCGCCATCGCTATCGCAGCCTTATCTGGTGTTGTAATTTTACCAGATGCAATAACTTTCACCCTGTCACGCACCTCATACTTTCTAAGTGCATCTTCAAGCAACAAAAGTGATGAGTGAAGTGGTAATCCAACACTATCTGCAAGGTCTTGATACGTGGCTCCGGATCCACCTTCTGCACCGTCTAGCGATATAAAATCAGGACCTTTTCCGGATTCCAGCATGAAAGAAGCAAGTTCTTCCGCATCCTGTTTTCCACCAATTACGATTTTCATGCCAACTGGTTTTCCAGAGTGATTTCGAATCTTTTCAATGAATTCAAAAAGGGTTGGATAATCTTCAAATTGATGAAAACGATTTGGACTATTGATTGAAGTGTACGGCACTACGTTTCGAATTGCGGCGATTTCTTCTGTAACTTTTGCACCTTCAACGTGACCGCCACGCATCTTCGCTCCTTGCGCCAACTTTATTTCAAATGCTTTTACTTTAGGCATCTCTGCTTTTTCTTTAAGAAGATCCCAACTAAACTCGCCATCCTTCGTTCGAAAGCCAAAAAGTCCGGAACCTATTTGGGCAATGATGTCTGTATCACCGGCTAAATGATGGTCTGACAATCCACCTTCTCCAGTATTCATCCAAGAGCCTTTAGCCATTCCAATCCCCTTTGACAAAGCAGTGATTGCATTCTTTCCAAGTGCACCGTAACTCATCCCAGACTGACCGACCATGCTGCGCACATGAAACGGATGCTCACAGTTTGGTCCGATTACAATTGCATCTTCTTCAGGCAATAACCAAGGAAGCGCTGGAACTTCCTCACGATGCTCTTTTCTCGCGAATAAATTATCTGCATCCACTACATAACGCATTGTGTTGACCAACGTCTCGTTATCAACACGCATTTCTTCATTTTGTTTCGTAAACATTGCGTTTCGGATGTAGTAACCCGCTTCTTGAAAGTCCCGTTTTGACCCAAAACCAATAACACTATTTAAATACTTCCCAGGAAGTACCATATGTAAATATTCTTCGCGGTTAAACGGCTCTCCATCATTGTCGTCATCAAATAAGTATTGTCTGAGTTCCGGTCCCGTTTTCTCTAGTACATATCTCATCCGACCTAAGATTGGATAGTTCCTTAAAATCGCATGTTGCTTTTGCTTTTTATCATAAACATAAAGAAAAATTGCGACTCCAATCGGAACAACTACTAAAAAGATAATTAAAAGCGCCGTCGTTATCGATATACTTTCAATCCAGACCATACTTCCACACCTTTCCAAGCTTTATTAATAGTTTAACATGAATCAAGTCTGTTATTCTTATATTATCAAACAATTTAGTAATTATATGAATGCACAAGAAAAGTATTGAAACAACAATGTTTTTTAAAAGGAGAATGATGTATGGTCATTGAACTGTTAACTTCACACGCTTCCGTAAGAAAATATAAGGATTTCACCTTGCCTAAAGAAGAAGTCCTTGAACTTGTTAGAGCAGGTCAGCATGCGGCTAGTTCCCATTTTGTACAAGCTTATTCAGTTATTCACGTAACCGATCCAGAAAAAAGGAAGCAGCTTGCCGAACTTTCAAAAAACCCAAAACAAATTTTGGGTGGCGGTGCCGTTTTAGTTTTCTGTATGGATTATTACCGCTTGAAAAAAGCAGCTAATTTAATCGGAAAAGAGATAAATTTCTCTGTAGCTGAAAATGTACTCGTCGGTGCTACCGATGTAGCATTGTTCGCCCAGAATGTCGCGATAGCAGCTAGATCTAAAGGATACGGTATTTGTTATATCGGTGGCGTTCGCAATGCACCTAGTGAAATTAGTGAATTGCTCGGTCTTCCAGTAGGTGTTGCCCCCATGTACGCAATGACCATTGGAGTTCCAGACGAAGCAAATGAAGTAAAACCAAGGCTTCCCGTAGAAGCAATACTTCATGAAAATAGCTATGATGGAGAACGATACAATACCGTCATTCCTACTTATGATCAAACATTGCAGAAGTACTATGCAGACCGGGGTTCAAACCAAAAAGACACAACGTGGTCCGAAAATATGGCTGACTTTTTAGCAGAGCCTAGACGGGGACATATGAAAGAATTTATGAACAAAAAAGGATTTGAATTTAATTAAGAGGAAAGGAGTTGGCCAACGCTGACTCCTTTTTGTTATGCTTGGAGTACAAATCATGCAGTGCACTAAAAGGAGCGTCAAAAATGAATTTTGAAGAACTAGTAAATACACTCGTAGAACGGTTAACAGATGGTACGTTCATAGGAGGGACAATTAGCCAATCCCGATCAAAATCAGATGACTTAAAACGGATTCGGCTGAAGCCAATTGAGTTGCGCGGAGAACTGCATATTCAATTTGAGTATCAGTATGAGCGCGTTTTAAATCACGAGAATATCCAATTCCATGAACTGCATCCGGTGTTACTAAAAGTACTAGAAGGATTCAGACAAATACACTTAGAATTTACAGACGAAAAAGTTCATGCACAACTTTCAAAAAAATTTAAAGTGATGTGGAAATCTGAAGGAACAGCATCATCGAAAGTACCTGACCTCTCTCATAATCGAAAGAAAAACTACTTGCTCGATGAAAATCAATTGTATCCATTTCTCGTTCGTCTCGGTGTTCAAACGCCAGATGGCAAAGTAAGAAAACAAAAACACGACAAATTTAGACAGATTAATCGGTTTGTTGAGTTCATTGATGATTCACTAGAACATTTACCGAAGGACCGTACCATTCGTATTCTAGATTTCGGTTCAGGAAAGTCTTATTTGACGTTTGCTCTCTATCATTATCTTCGAATTGAAAAAGGGCTAGACATTAACGTAACTGGTCTGGATTTGAAAAAGGAAGTAATTGAGGAATGCAATCTTATCGCGAAGGACTTGGGATACGAGCAACTGGAATTTCTTGTAGGTGACATTAATGATTTTAATGAAGAGACTTCCGTCGATATGATGGTTACTTTACACGCTTGCGACGTTGCGACAGATATGGCACTTGCGCGAGCTGTCAAATGGGGCGCAAATGTAATTTTAAGCGTACCTTGTTGCCAGCATGAACTTTTTTCACAAATCAACTCCCCTGCACTAGATAGTATGCTGCAACACGGATTAATAAAAGAACGTTTTTCCGCGCTCGCTACAGATTCCATGCGGGCACAACTTTTATCCTTAGTTGGTTACGAAGCACAATTACTAGAGTTTATCGATATGGAGCACACGCCGAAAAACATCTTAATCCGAGCGTACTTAACGGGTAGAAAAGCATCCGTTTCTGAACACGAAAAGTATATTGAGTTCCGCAACTTACTAAACGCTAAACCATTTCTTGAGAAAGAATTAGGTAGTTTATTGAGAAGCTAACTAAAATTAAAAAGAAGATGACATTGGCAATCACCCAAATTTCATCTTCTTTTCATTAAATTCTATTCGCTGTTACTGGTTCGACTTTACAGTTTTGCAATTTCAGGATCTGCAACTTTAACTAGCTGTTTACCAAGATTCGTTCCTTTAAACAATCCGAGAAATGCTTCAGGAATATTTTCAAATCCTTCTACAATCGTTTCCTCATATTTCAATTTACCTTCGGATACCCATTTACCAAGATCCGTTGCAGCGGTATTAAAATCAGCTGCATAGTCACCGATTGTAAATCCTTTCATAAGTGCACTCGTCTTTATCATCGCAGACTGGATTCGTGGCCCCATATCTTGACCTTCCATATTATAAGATGAAATCGCCCCACATAGTGGAATGCGCGCGTGCTTATTTAATAAGCCAAAAACAGCATCTGTCACATCTCCACCTACATTATCGAAATACACATCGACACCATTAGGTAAAGCTTTTGTCAGTTCGGTTTTAAAATTATCTTTTTTGTAATTAACTGCAGCATCAAAACCTAGCTCTTCTTTCAAGTAAGCTATTTTTTCATCTGTTCCTGCAATACCTACGACTTTAGCGCCTTTCAATTTGGCGATCTGCCCCACAATCGATCCAACTGCTCCTGCTGCTCCTGATACTACGACGGTTTCACCCTCTTGTGGTTTACCAATATCAAGCAATCCAAAATATGCAGTTAGACCGGGCATGCCCAATATCCCTAAATGTGTGCTTATCGGTGCGACTGCTGGATCTACTTTCCGAATTTCTTTCTCAGATGCAGCCGTATATTCTGCCCATTTGAGATTCCCTAAAACGACATCTCCTGGTTGGAAAGCATCTGATTTTGATTCAATAACTTCACCTACAACTCCACCCGTAATTGCTTCATTGAGCACAAATGGCGGTATGTATGACTTTCTATCTTGCATACGCCCCCGCATATATGGATCTACAGATACATAAAGCGTTCGCACCAGTACTTCTTTGTCTTTGAGATTCGGTATGGGTAGCTCTTTGAATTCAAAATCTGCCGCTGATGGCATTCCTACTGGTCGGTTCGCTAAGTGAATTTCTTGTTGTGTTGTTTGTTTCATTCTATATTCCTCCTCGTGTGTATTAAGTGCAATTTATTCAAACAAGTAATATACTTACTAAAGGTAATCTTAACTTTAAGGTTACTATTAGTAATCTTGTTTGTCAATTCTAACCGATCTAAAGGATCACTATTAAGAAGTGGAGGTTAAATCATGGACAAGCACATAGGTATCAGCCAAACATCTAATCAACAAAAGAAACAATTAAGTTGTGACAGTTTTCACGGAACAATCGAGTTCATCGGAAAAAGATGGATGGGCATCATTATCTATCACTTATTGGATGGTCCTAAGAGATATTATGAATTAGCAGAAACAATTGAAGGGATTTCAGATCGTTTATTAACGGAGCGTCTACGTGAATTAGAAGCTCAAGGTTTTGTCTTAAAAAAGACAGCTGGTCCCGGCACAAGAAGAGTTGAATATGAATTGACAAGTATAGGAAGAGACATGGAAGAAATCATTCAAGCAATCCGTAATTGGGTCAAGGTTCACGGCTGTTCTACGAGTGAAAAAGAAGTTTAAGGAGAGATGAGTATGATTACAAATACAGCGAAGAAGTTTAATGGTGTACCTTTATCTGTACTTGATTTAGCAATGATTAATGAGGGAAGTCATGCGGGCGAGTCCTTTAAGAATAGTGTTGACCTTGCGCAACATGTGGAAGATTGGGGGTTTAACCGCTACTGGCTGGCTGAACATCATAATATGCCAGGCGTTGCTAGTTCAGCGACTTCGGTTATTATCGGACATATCGCTGGAGCGACGAAGTCCATGCGAATAGGTTCAGGTGGAATTATGCTACCTAACCACGCTCCGCTTATTATTGCAGAACAGTTCGGTACATTAGAAGCCATTTATCCGAATCGAATCGACCTCGGAATCGGACGTGCACCCGGTAGTGATCAAGCAACTGCTTATGCACTTCGCCGTACATTGCATAGTAGTGCAGAACAATTCCCTGAACAACTTGCGGAACTTCGTGCTTTTTTTGCCGACGATCCGACGATGCGAGTTCGAGCAGTTCCCGGTGGTGGTCAAGACATTCCGATTTGGTTACTTGGATCCAGTGATTTTAGTGCACGTTTATCTGCAGAACTTGGCTTACCTTTTTCATTCGCAAGTCATTTCGCACCTCAATTTGCGATGCAAGCGTTACAAATTTACCACCAGAACTTTAAGCCATCTAAAGCACTTAAAGAACCTTACGTCATGATGGGAATCAGTCTAGTCGCGGCAGACACCGACGAAGAGGCACGCTATTTAGCAACATCTACACAACAGCAATTCTTAAGTTTACGTACAGGAAATCCGACTCAGTTTAAACCACCTATCAAAGATCCGAAAACATTTTGGACGCCTCATGAACAGGCTGCCGCTGAACAAATGTTGGAATCACCTTCAACGATTGTAGGAGGCCCCGATACAGTCAAAAAGAAATTGGATGCTTTTTTACAAGCGACAAAAGCAAATGAATTTATCATAAGTACAGGGACTTACGATCATGCAGCTCGACTACGTTCCTACGAAATACTCGGAGAGTTTATGGAATAGAAAAATGAAAAGACAGCTTCCAAGAATACTGGAGGCTGTCCATTCATTACGTTTTACTCAACTCGACATCCATGAATATATAATTCTCTCGTTCATGCTGACCTGAAAAAATAACCGGAACTCTTTCCGAAAAAATTGGACCATCCACAACTACTGTATGAAATTCACCAGATTCTCCGCATGAATCAATACCTAGTTCCTCCAGTTCATCCATCAATTCGAGCGTGAATTTACGGCCAATAAACTTACCTGGCATCATTTTTGTGTTGACAACGACAATATAAGCCTCAAATCCACTAGTTACAAATTCCTCTAACAACTTTCTACGTGGTTCCATCCACAAAGGATGTACAGCTTCCATTTCTACTTTGGCACACGTCTTTTGCACCCATTCTAAATGATCAATAAGATCGATGTCTCCAAAAACCCCGTGCTCAATACCTGCGTCTTTACATTCTTTCATTGCATCCAAAAATTCTGCTTCATAACTACCCCAATCCGCACCGCGAATCATTAGTGGAACACCTAGACTTTTAGCCTGCGCTTCAATAACTTCGGGTGGAAGGGCGTGTGATTTGGAGCGCTCTTTGTCCTCTTCAAACATCGTCCAAAGTCTTTTCGGGATAGCGCCTGATTGGATAGCGCGATGATATGCAAGTGCAGAATCTTTCCCGCCACTCCAAGAGGCAACAAACGGCTTATTTTTCATTGGACACCGTCCGCCCACGAAATCCGCGGATCTACCTTGCGCACCATACGAATCATATACGATTGGAACCCACGTTTCGGCCAGAAATACGACGCGAGTGGGTTTGGTGTATGCCAATCCGCCATAATATACTTAGTGCCTTGGTCTTCAACTTCGCTAAAACAATAATCGGCAATGGCCTTTCCAATTCCTTTACCTCGCATATCGGTATTTGTCGATGCCGCCGCTAAGTGGACAGCGTTTTCCGGCGTGACTAACGAGTTACCTGACTCCGCTGGGTAATAGACATGGAATGCTGCTGTAATCCCATTTTGCTCAGCAATCCACATACTCACGTCTGGATCCGATGCGAGTTCTGCATAGGATTTACGCACTTTATCAAGTGACTCTTTCGTTATCGGATGCCACGCGGGTGCCGATGCCTGATGAATCGAGTTCCAAGGCGCCATCTTTTTTAATAAAGAAATGTCCTTCTCCTCTACTTGACGGAATGTTACTTTTGCCGTCCCATCGCTTTTAGCAATGTAATTCTCAAGTGGTAAAACCGCATATCTTTGATCAAACCTAAATGATTGTTCAAGTAATTCAAGAATTACAGGATTATCTCCCACTGGAACAAATAGGACGTGTTCGAAATACCCATTGCGCACCCACTCCGCTCCAGCTTCCGCATACATAAGACGTACAAGTCTCGGGTGTTCAGTATCCTTTATAACGAGTGATGCATAACTAACAGATACATGTCGTCCCCTTGTCGCATTTTGCTTAAATTCGTATAATAAATAGCCAATTACTTCATCATCACGTAATGTGACAAGTCCCGCTGTATATGGTTTTTGAGTTTCTTCCGTCACTATTTTTGTTGCTTCTTCTGCACTTTCATAACTACTAGGTAAAAAGGAAAATTGTTGCCTTTCTTTAGCATGTCTTGCAGCAAGAAGTACTGCCATTTGTGGTATGTATTTTTCTTCAAATTGAACAAATCGAATAACCGACATCCTCATCCCTCCGTTCGTAGTTATTCTAATTATACCATGTTTTCACTTGAATTCTCTTTCATTGACAGAATATTCTTTGGCGCCCGCTAATAAAAAGACAGACACTAGATTAAGTGTCTGTCCGGGTTACCTCTATTAAGAAGGCATTGCTGGATTAGTTGGTTCTGCGTAGCCTTCTTAAGGGGGTGATTAAATCATTTTTGATGGATCAACGTACTCATCGAATTGCTCTTCCGTTAGAAGACCTGTTTTCAGCGCTGCTTCCTTCAATGTAGATCCTGCTGCATGTGCTGCTTTTGCAATTTTAGCCGCATTCTCATAACCGATATGTGGATTAAGTGCCGTAACAAGCATTAATGAGTTCTTCACATGGTTGTCAATCACTTCACGGTTCGGTTCGATACCTACTGCACAGTTATCATTAAAGCTAATCATTGCATCCGAAAGAAGTGTTACTGACTGCAAGAAGTTATAGATGATTACTGGCTTATAGACGTTCAATTCAAAGTTTCCTTGGCTCGCTGCAAATCCAATCGTTGCGTCGTTACCCATTACTTGTGCAACAACCATTGTAATTGCTTCACTTTGAGTCGGGTTTACTTTACCTGGCATGATTGAACTTCCTGGCTCATTTTCAGGAATTGTAATTTCACCGATACCTGAACGTGGACCACTTGCCAACCAACGAACATCGTTTGCAATTTTCATAATGTCCGCTGCTAATGCTTTAATCGCACCGTGTACAAAAACAACTTCATCGTAACTTGTAAGTGAATGGAATTTATTTTGTGCTGAAGTAAATTCAATATCTACCGCTTTACTAATTTCCTCTGCAACTTTGTCTCCGAAACCTGCTGGCGCATTCAGTCCCGTTCCAACTGCAGTTCCACCAATTGCAAGTTCTTTCATTGAGTCAACGCTTGCTACGATCATTTGCTCCGTTTTTTCTAGCATACGGTACCAACCGCTAATTTCCTGACCCAAAGTTAACGGTGTCGCATCTTGTAAGTGCGTACGACCAATTTTTATGATATCCATAAATTCTTCAGACTTTTTACCAAGTGTTTCTTTTAATTTACCGATTGCTGGTACCAATTGATTTTCAACTGCAAGTACGCCTGCAACGTGAAGAGCTGTCGGGAATGTATCATTTGAACTTTGTGACTTGTTTACATCGTCATTTGGGTGCAAACGATCTTCTTCGCCCCACTCTTCAAGCAGTTGGTTTCCGCGGTAAGCTAATACTTCGTTCATGTTCATATTCGACTGTGTTCCGCTTCCAGTTTGCCAAACAACTAACGGGAAATGGTCATCTAATTTACCTGAAATAACTTCATCTGCAGCCGCAGAGATTGCTTTCATTTTAGCTTCAGAAATATTTCCATGTGAATGACTCGCAATTGCAGCTGATTTTTTCAAAAGAGCAAATGCATGAACTACGCCAATCGGCATTTTTTCTCCGCCAATTTTAAAGTTTTGTTTGCTCCGTTGTGTTTGCGCACCCCACAGCTTGTCCGCAGGTACTTTAATTTCACCAAATGTGTCATGTTCGATACGATAATCCATTTTTATTCCGCCTTTCAGTTATGTATAGTTCGATTCCTTTTCAATTATAGCACGCAATTGTAATTTTATTCTGAACAACTGACTGGTTAAGTTTTCATTTCCACTTGCCTTCATTTTTCCTAAGTATTGATAAAAACACATCAACAACATTAGGGTTGAATTGTGTTCCTTTTCCACTGATTAGTTCTTGCATCGCTTCTTCGATTGGCATAGCTTTTTTGTATACACGGTCTGTCGTCATTGCATCGAATGCGTCAACAACCGCGACAATAGAAGCTTCGCGTGATATCTCATCCCCTTTTAAGCCATGAGGATACCCTTTCCCATCGTAGCGTTCATGATGTTGCTCAACAATAAAGGCTGCTTTTCGTAGCTTTTCAACCCTGTGATTGAGCATGATTTTTGCGCCTTCCGTCGTATGCGCTTTCATAATTGACCATTCCTCGGGCGTCAAGCTCCCTGGTTTGTTGAGTATTTCTTGTGGAACCGAACGCTTACCGATGTCATGAAAATAAGCTCCCCATCTAAGCGTCAACAGATTTTCTTTCGGCAAATCAAGTTCTGTCCATACTTTAATAGAATAGTCTTTGATGCGATTGCAATGCATATACGTATATCCATCCAACTTCTCTATGGCGTCTGCTTCTTTTTGCAAGATTTGTGTTTCAAAAAATCCAGGCTCAAAAACTTTAGCCGTATTCTTAATAAGTATTTCAACGTCCGTAAGAGCGTGAAACAAAATTGTTTTATTAAACAGCGAGGCATTAATTAATTCCCCTACTTCTAACTCCCGGCGAATCCCTTCATACCCCATTTCGACTCTGCCGGCCAGAATCAAATATGTTTCAATCGTGTCAATTGTGGAGTTTAGGTTGTAGTGGACCCAAAGTGTCCGATCCTTATGTAACGAGTACAATGCATTTGATAATCCATCCCACCGCCCAAGTAAGACTGCTTCTGCATATCCGAGGCGCAACACGAGATATCCGTTATGATCGTAATTGTGATATGAGATATTCGTTAACACATAGACCATCACCCTTCATGATTTGGGAATTCAGCCTTTTATAAATGCATTCTCTACTTCTTAATTAAAATCCGTGAAATCTATTGAACCATCTATTATTATACCGATTATTCAATAACTTTCATATGCTTATTTTTAGTTTCCAGAATACACATATACCTACCTCAATATTTAGTAGGATTTTACTCAATCTCGTAGACGGGTGTGATTTATCGGCGGTGGAGGGGCGGATATCGGCGGACTCTCCAGGTATATCGGCGCTCCAGTCATCGATATCGGCGCAGCAACGGCATATATCGGCGCTTCTTTCACACTTATCGGCGAAACAGGCCTTTTGACATATAAAAAGAAGCCGAACCACAACAACATCGTGGCCGGACTCTTCCTCGTAGAATCTGCAGGGATATCGGCGGATCCTCCAGGTATATCAGCGCTCCCGTCGGCGATATCGGCGAAGCAACGGCATATATCGGCGCTTCTTTCACACTTATCGGCGAAACAGGCCTTTTGACACATAAAAAGAAGCCCGAACCACAACAACATCGTGGCCGGACTCTTCCTCGTAGAACTTATTCTTCTTCGTCAACTATCACTTCTGCAACTGGTTGTTTTGCTGCTCGAACTTCATTTGCCAACTGATCAAGACTTGGTCGAAGAGTTCCTTTGCCTGCATAACTCTCAAGCATTTCTTTTACATCAATGCCCGCTGTTTCTTTTAATGTTTCTTGTAGTGTAGACATAAGGTTCGTTGCGTAAGAGGTCACTTTGTTTGCACCGCCGCCTTCTCCCCCACCTGTGTCAACAACTGTAATCTTATCGATATTGCTTAGTGGACTAGCAATTTGCTTCGCGTATTCAGGAATCATGTGGACAATCATATCAAGCATCGCAGCCTGACCATATTGTTCAAATGCTTCTGCAATTTTACGCTTCGCTTCGGCTTCTGCTAAACCTTTCAGACGAATAATATCTGCTTCAGATTCACCCTGTGCGCGTAAAGAGTCAGCTTTAGCTGTTCCATCGAGACGGACTTTTTCTGCATCGGCTTTTGCTCTTGCTTCAATACCATATTTTTCAGCATCTGATTCTGCCATACGTCTTGATTTATCTGCTTCAGCATTTTGTTCAATTGCATAACGATCCGCATCCGCTTTCTTCTTCACTTCAGAATCATATTGTTTCTCACGGCGTAAAATTTCTTTTTCTTCGAGTTCAATTTGCTTTTGACGTTCTATGATTTGAATTTGCATCTCTTGTTCCATTACTTCTTGCTTGGAACGAGCAGATTGAAGTTCGTAAGCTTGGTCGGCTCGCGCCTTCGCAACATCTTGCTCTAAACGATACTCTGCAACTTTCAACTCGTTTTCTTTTTGTGCTTCTGCAATTTCAGTCGCACGCTCAATTTCAGCTTTTTGAGCTTCTTTAGATGCTTCAGCATTTTTAATACGTGTTTCTTTTTCAGCTTCTACTGTAGCAATGTCTGCGTCACGCTTCACTTGAGCAATACGCGGCTTCCCTAGTGAATCGAGGTACCCATTTTTATCTCGGACATCTTTAATTGTAAATGAAACGATGACAAGTCCCATTTTCGAGAGATCCTGTGATGCAACACGTTGTACTTCTTGGGAGAACATATCCCGATTTTTATAGATTTCTTCTACTGTCATTGACCCTAGAATTGAACGTAAATGTCCTTCTAATACTTCTTTTGCTTCGTTTTCACGATCTTCTTTCGACTTCCCTAAAAATTGCTCAGCAGCTGTTGCGATTTCAGAGATTGATCCACCAATTTTAATAATCGCCGTTCCATCTGCCATAACTGGAACACCTTGCTCTGTATACACTTCAGGTGTCGTTACTTCGAGCTTGCTCGATAAAAGACTAAGTGGCTTAGCTTGTTGAAAAACAGGAAATACAAATGTACCTCCACCACGAATTATTTTGACTCGGTTTCCTGAATCATCTGTATGTACATTTTTCGATCCAAGATAACTTCCTGTAACGATTAACGCTTCATCAGGTCCAACTGTCTTGTACTTTGAAATATAAATCAAAACAACTGATAATAAGACAAATGCGACTACCCCAAGTACGATAATAATTTCCATTCCAATTCCCCCTAAATTTTAGTCGTTATCTGCAAAGCGAAAAGGTTCATACTCTTTAACGATAAATGTTCCTTGCTTCACATCGATAACTAATACTTCTTTTCCGTAGTCAATTGGTGCATTTTCATATCCTGATGCTCTCTTTGCAATTGTTCCGTTTACCGTTTCGATTGTTATTTCACCAAATCCATCAATAGGCACCGGGACAATTACCTTTCCAACTTGCCCTTTTAAGGACTCGTCAGTATATGCAAGAGATACTTCAGCTGAACGTAGTGGTAATAAAACAAAGAAATAAAGAAGTAGATCGAGAATAAATGATGTTATTAATGCGACTACTAGAATAATACCACTTGTCCAGTTCGTAACAAGCTCCAAAATATAACCAACAGCACCGACGAACGTTATGAATGATAGAATAACTGCTGGATCTAAAAACGGACTAAATTCTCCAATCCCTTCAGCCATATCACTAATAAAAAAATAGAGCACTGTTGAAATTCCCGCAACGATTAAAGTAATTAAATATACTTGAAGAATCGGCATTCCGAACAGTTCCATTTCATCACCTCCAAATTCTTTATTCTTTGTATTACCTATACATACGTTAATCGAATCAAGAAGTTTCAATTTAACAAAAATTAATTTATTATGCTGAGTTCATTCTTCATAGTAGTTTTCTAACCTTCAACGTTAATCCATAATTTAATTTTAATGAGAAATGTTGGTGCATATAGCTTTGCCTACCAAACCCATTCCTACAAGAATATTTAAATCGTCCGAATACTAAGTTTTTACTGTCAAAATCCACTTAAATTAACCATCAGTTTCTCGTCTGTCGTTTTAAACTTAATCATTTAGCTTGCATTTCCAATGTAGCCGTGTTATTCTTAAGAAGAATTATTTTTGTTCGGCGCGATGGTCACAGAATAAATCTTGACCGCTTCAAGACTTGAGCAAGGATAGTAACACAATGTGTGCACAATGCACACGAGGAGGATACACACATGGAACAAGGTAAAGTTAAATGGTTTAACGCAGAAAAAGGTTTTGGCTTCATCGAGCGTGAAGATGGCGACGACGTATTCGTACATTTCTCAGCTATTCAAGGAGAAGGCTTCAAGTCTCTTGAAGAAGGTCAAGACGTAACGTTTGAAATCGAGCAAGGCCAACGCGGTCTACAAGCTACAAACGTTAACAAAAACTAATTTGAATTAACCATTCAAAAGTCATTCTCTTCGGAGGATGGCTTTTTTCTTTGCGTTTTTATATGATCAAAAGATACTTCAAGATGGTGGTGTCATAGTATCTGGCATTTTCTTGACTTTATAATGTCTCGCCTTTTCACGATATTATCCGCTCCACAGTCGGATGTCAGCCCTTTCCTCGCGATTGTCCGCTCTTTCAATCGGAATGTACGCTCTTTTAATGATAATGGCCGCTCCCCAGACGGATGTCAGCCCTTTTCACGATAATGTCCGCTCCCCGGACGGATGTCAGCCCTTTCCTAGCGATTGTCCGCTCTTTCTATCGGAATGTCAGCGCTTTAAACGATAATGTCCGCTCCCCAGTCGGATGTCAGCCCTTTCCACGCGATTGTCAGCTCTTTCAATCGGAATGTCAGCGCTTTAAACGATAATGTCCGCTCCCCAGTCGGATGTCAGCCCTTTCCACGTGATTGTCCGCTCTTTCAATCAGAATGTCAGCCCTTTTCACGATAATGTCCGCTCTTTCAATCGGAATGTCAGCCCTTTTAACGATAATGTCCGCTCCCCGAACGGATGTCAGCCCTTTCCTCGCGATTGTTCGCTCTTTCTATCGGAATGTACGCTCTTTTCACGATATTGTCCGCTCCCCAGTCGGATGTCAGCCCTTTCCTTGATATTCCTCTACTTAACTCCTCTATAAGTTACCGCTTTATCTACAAAATATAAGTCTCTAAACATTCTTCTATATTAAGTATTCGTTATAGGACATTTCTCTTTGCATCCGTTACTATATAAGAATAGACTCCACTTTTTACATAGAAAGGAAGATTAACTTAATGCTGCATTTAGCCAATTTTGTAACTCGTGCTTATAAATATATTATTGTTGCGTGGATTATCATTTTTGCTGTACTTACTTATTTTGCACTTCAACTTCCAAACATGCTTGAAGGCGATGGTTTTCGAATGGATGGAGAACACTCCGAAGTAATGGACACCATTTCAGAAACATTTGATATGCCAAAAGAATCGATGCTCCTCGTTTTCGATCAAGTGGACGATGAAAAGATAACGTCAGCTTTGGAGAAAGTCGAAAAACTGGACGTTGCTTCTGAAATTGTTTCACCTTTAGATGACAACTCACTTTACAAAAAGGATATATCCTATGCACTCCTTCATTTCGATGATAATGCTGAGCACATGCCAGATATTGTAGCTGATATTCGTGAAACCATTGGAGACGAATCAGGCATTACCCTGACAGGTGCGTCAGCTATTTCCAAGGATATCAATGCAGCGAGTCAAAATGATTTGATCACAGCTGAAGCAATTGGATTACCAATCGCAATTATTATTTTGCTTTTTGCATTTGGAACTGTCGTCGCGTCATTTGTACCACTCATGATTGGAATCGTTACAGTTGTATCTTCCTTCGGTATACTGACATTTCTCGGCGGACAAACAGATTTGTCCATCTTTGTTCTAAATATTATACCAATGCTTGGGTTAGCACTCAGTATAGACTTTGCACTTTTATTCATTAGCCGCTACCGCGAAGAACGACTCTTAGGTAACTTTGATGGCGCCGTTTCAACAACGATTCAAACAGCCGGAAAGTCAGTTATCTTCTCCGCGTTTTGTGTATTCATCGGCCTCGGCGCAATGATGCTCATCCAAGTGGATTTATTTCAAAACATAGCAATGGGTGGAATGATTGTTGTTTCCATGGCTGTGCTTTGTTCGATAACCCTTCTTCCATCTATACTCATCGCATTAGGTGATCGCATTGATAAGTGGAGAGTATTGAAAGTTAAAACGAACGGTTCAGATCGTTGGAGAAACTTTGCAAAATTTGTTATTAAACGTCCTGTATCGATTATAGTTGTTGCGTTAGTATTACTTGGAATTTCTTTGATTCCAGTCAAAAATATGATTCTTACAATCCCAACAATTGACTCTTTACCGGAATCTTATGACTCAAGACAAGCATTCGAAAGGATAGAAGATGAATTCGGACTCTCCAATCAATCTTCTATATATATGATTGCTGAACGTTCTGACGGCTGGGAAGATGAAGAGGGAATCCAAGCAATGCATGCACTTGAAAAAGAGCTGACGGATGACAAATTTGTCGATCAGGTCACTACGATTTTTACGCTTGGTGAAATCGGGTCTGCAGAAGAGTGGACGCAAGCGATGATGGTTCCCGAGGTTGAAGCTTCCCTCACACCTCTTTTGGAGACATTCGTCAAAGATAAACAGTTAATGATCCCTGTTACCCTATCTATTAAAGGTGATTCAACAGAAGCGCAAGATTGGGTGCGGGATTGGTCTGAAAAAGAAACCGACTGGAATCTAACGATAGGCGGCCAACCAAAATTCAGCCAAGAAATCTTTGATGAGATTTGGAATAAAATCGGTTATGTGCTTGCATTAATAATTGTCTCTACATTCTTTATATTGATGTTTGCATTTAGATCTTTAATTATTCCAGTGAAAGCCATTTTAATGAACATCGTTGGCTTATCCGCGACATTCGGTATACTTGTTTATATTTTCCAATATGGTCATTTTGGGATACCCGCAGGCACCATCGCACTCATTATTCCAGTGATTGTATTTAGTTTAGTTTTCGGATTAAGTATGGACTATGAAGTGTTTCTCATTTCGAGAATGCAAGAGGAATATGCACAGTCCTTTGATAACGACAAAGCTACCGTCGAAGGTCTAGCAACAACGAGTAAGGTTATTACATCCGCCGCCCTCATCATGATTGTTTTAACTGGTGCGTTTGCGTTTACGGACGTCATGCCCGTTAAGCAAATCGGTGTCGGTATCGCCATTGCCGTTGCAATAGATGCAACGATTATTCGACTACTGCTAGTACCTAGCCTAATGAAATTGTTTGGCAATTGGAATTGGTGGTTACCATTCGGTAAAGGTCTTTATAGAAAAAAGAAATAACAAAAAGCGCGTTGAGATGATAAAGTCTCAACGCGCTTTCTTTACTTATATAGTAAGCTCTAATTTTTCAGTATCGTTAATAACTTCTTGCTCCATCACACGAGGTCCTTTGTCAATTTCCGCTTTTATCGAAAAGTAAATTCCAGCGACTACTAAAATTACAAATAACACGAGTCCGATGACTAAATGCTTACCTTTCATTTTACATCACTGCTCAAAGGTACTTTTTTAAATTGCTCTTCTACCAAATAACCCTTAGCCTGATAATATTCACCAAAAGTCTCTTCCAAATTCAAGCCGTGATACAAATTCCAGAATCCGCCTTCTTCTTCGATAAGAACGAGCTCGATTCCCTCTCGACTCACCCATTTTTCTTCCACGGGTTGGTCAACTTCTTCAACTTCTTCTTCTGATAATCCCATAATTGAATCCGCAATTACTTTACGAAGTTCTTCCTCTGTTGCTTCGCGAATATTTACAAGACCACGTTCATCCGGATCGTAACCTGGCACATCTGCAAGATATACAAAACCATTCCCATTCGGGTGTAAATGTTGAATTACTACGGTTTTATCAAACAGACTTTCTTCGTAATGATAATTCACTCGCTTCATTGAAACCTCTTTGCGTTTCAATTCTGGGAACGATTCAATGATTGCTTGTTTTTCTTCAAATGTAAGCATAGTTGTCCACTCTTTTCCAATCTGATTTTCTTACAGTATACCATCAATCTTCCTTTACCATTAAGCCTAATACTCGAGCAAATCCAATCGCTTGCTCCCTAGATACAATGCAACCATCAATCTTTGACAGCGTGACTTCAATTCTCTCATACATACTGTCCGATAAGTCAATTCCAAACATATCTGTTTCTGCAAAGTTACTATTATCCATTTTACACATTGAAAAATGAACACCTTTAAATATGCATTCATAAAAGTCGCCATCAGCAATCGAACATTCCTTAAATTCAACTTCAGTCATTCTTGAAAAGCTAAAGGTGATGTATCGTCCATCGCATTCAGCAAACAACGTGTGCCCGATAGTTGCACTCGCAAAATTTGCCCCTGTTAATTTAGAATTTACAAATTCACAGCGATGAAAAACTGCATTTTCAAAGTTTACGTTCGAAAAATCACAGGTGTCAAATCGGACATCAACAAACTCAGAAGTACTTAGTTCGCTTCCCGCGAATGAAACATCTTTGAATACGACGTCGTCAAAACACAATCGTTCTCCTTCAATACTGGATATTATTCCACCATTGAAACGAACTCTTTCAGTATATCCCTCATCTTTCCATAGATCTTCTGCATCCATTTCTTCATGGATTCCCAAGGAGAGTTTGGGCAGATTCCGTTTTACGCTTCTCTTTTTAGACAAGTACATCCCCCCTTATCTGGTTTTCCACTCCGTAATAATTACAAATAAAACAACGACAACAATGGCTACAATGTAAAACCATCCTGGTACACTGCTGAACATGATGAATCCCCCTTCTTTCCTACCATAACCAGATAATCAATTGTAATAACGGGAATATCTGAGCTTGTCGCTTCTTCTAGCTTCTCTTCAGATGCCCCCCAAGAAAGGGGTGTCATTCGAATTAACTGCTCCAACAGCTCACGGTTAAGTGGAAATTCGTATGTAATTCGCTTTGTACTTACCAAATCAAATTGCGCTGAAAATCGTTCGACTGGATTCGACTCTTCTTTCGGCTCTTTTTCTTCATAAAACAGGGCGCGTAGTTCTTTCAAATAATTACTTTCTGGAACGACTTTGATTAATAACCCATCTGGATGTAGCAATCGTCTAAACTCTGTATAGTTAGCTGGGGATAACACATTAAAAATCGCATCGAACTGAGCATTTTCAAAGGGACAGTTCGCCAAATCAGCTACACACCAAGAAATCCCTGGATGCGTTTTCGCCGCAGTCGCCACTCCTTCTTTCGCTAAATCAATCCCAACCCCATGAACTTCAGCTGGCAATTGTGAAAGTACTTCAGCCAAATGCGAGCCTTCTCCACAGCCCGCGTCTAAGATTGATTTTGCTTTGCTTACCGTTACTACTTCTGTCATATATTGAAGTAGCGGATTGAAAAATCCACTCTCAATAATTTTTTTTCTTGCTTCAAAAAGAGACTTATCATACTTAGTCACATGTGCTTGCGGAGCTAAGTTGATATAGCCATTTTTTGACACATCAAACGAGTGATTTTCTGAACAAACCAATCGTGATTTATCTTCAACTGTCATTTTCATCTTACAAATAGGACATCTAAAGAACGTTGAAGTGTTTTCAAGTGCTAAAACATTCATCATTTTTTTGGATAAAGTCATTCGTTACAAGCTCCGATCTTTTGATATTCTTTAAGTATACATTTTTTATCTGTTTACAGGTAATACTCCGCATTTGATAGTATGTATACTTAATAAAACGTTCTCACTGTATCTATCCGTCCTTCACGGGTTACAATATAAAGAAGTCTTGGCCAGTATATAGAACAACACTGAAGACTGGGCGCAAATAAAGGGGAATACACAATGAAACGATTCTTTTTTCTAATTCTATTTATCATACTCATTTATATAGCAAAACCTTTTTGGGAGGAACCCGTATCAAAGTTTGTTGATATTTCTTTTCTTGAGCCTGTCGATGAAAAAGTTGAATCCTTTTTATCGAGTGACTTTTTATTCACAAGTGTGAATTCCGCGAGTGAACGTATCGATGAAGCGATTCAATTTTTATCATCCAAATTAAGCAAAGAAGAAACACCGGGTGAAGAAGTTAAAAAACCAGCTTTAGCAAAACCTACATCGACGCAATTCGCCATTCATAACTTAGAAATTGGAACGTCTGAAGCCGTCGTAACCACTAAACTGGGTGCACCGAATAGTCGTTCAAAAAATGAATATGGGACAGACTGGCTTACGTATCACGAAAACTATCAGAACTTCTTAATGATTTCATTCGATGAGAAGCAAAATGTGAATGCCATCTATACGAATGACGATTTAATTTCTTCAAGTACTGAAATAAGTTACGGATCACCAAAGGCAACCGTACGTGAAACACTAGGTGTGCCTCTGACTGAAATTCGTAAGGGCCTCAATATTTTTATTTTACAAGAAAGTGAAGGATTCGACTTATTTGAATTAGGCAATATATACGCCTATGTGTTTTATGATCTTCATAAAAACGATAGGGTAACAGCCATTCAACTGGTCACGAAAAAACTTGAACAACAAAAAACCGGCATGTACGCCGGCGGGGATTCTATACTTCAATACGGTTTTGAGCAGCAACTTTTTGATTTGACGAACGCGTCACGTGTCCGTAATAACTTGAATGCACTTACTTGGGATGACCGTGTTGCAGGCACTGCCCGTAAACATAGTATTGATATGGCAAAGGAAAACTATTTTGGTCATGATAACTTACAAGGCCTCTCACCATTTGACCGAATCAAACAAGATAAGATTTCCTTTCGTAGCGCTGGAGAAAATTTAGCATATGGACAATCCAGCAGTATTTTTGCACATGAAGGTCTCATGAATTCCCTTGGGCATCGTGAGAATATCCTACTAGACGGCTACAGCAATCTGGGTGTAGGTGTTTCTTTCAATGAAAAATCGCAACCATACTATACTGAAAACTTCATTTTAAAATAATATCTTTTAGGGATTAATTGCTGCACAAGCAATACGTGCACCCGAATCGCCAGATGGATCTGTTTTATAATCATCTACTTTTTCATGAATGACGAGAGAACTACCATCCGCATCAAGTAATGAGTTTTCAACATTTGGCATCAATGTGAATTCTTTCGTAGTCAATGTAATTTTAACGTCTCTGTCTGCCTCAACGACGATATTTGGTAAATCACCTGCATGAAACCCTTTCGGATTATCATATCCATGTTGTTTACTCGTTGGATTGAAGTGTCCACCTGCCGACTCAAAACCTGGGGGTGTACATTCGCCTTTTTCATGGATATGAGTCCCATGCAATCCAGGTGGGAGTCCTTCCGCTTCAATACTAATCGAAACACCTTCTCCAGTTTCGGAAAATACAGCTTCACCAATTTTTTTACCTTCAATATCCAGAATAGGTGCTGCAATTGTTTTATACTCAGTGCCGCTCACAGGCATCCAACCTACTTTTGGCGTGCAACCAGCTATAATAAACAGTGTAGAAAATAGACTAAGTAATATAGTATTTCTTTTCAAACCGATTCCTCCTTAAAAATACTCTTATAAAGGAGGATGGCTTAATTCTAAGGAAATATACATGACAAAAACCGGTTGATTATCCAAATGATAATTAACCGGTTTTTGTCATTCTATTCTCGTTAACTCAATACCAACTTTTCTAAATCCATAGGAGGGATATACGTTCCATCTTTATAGACTCGCATATTACCACCAGAAATTTCATCAATAAGCAAGATTTCTTTTGACTCGCTATCCCGACCAAACTCTAATTTAATATCATATAATTCTAGACCTTTTGCGGCAAGTTCATCTCTTACTAAATCTGAAACTACCTTAGTAAGAGCTTCAAGCGTGTCAAATTCTTCTTTGGATAAAATACCGAGTTGTGCCAGTCCATCTTGATTAATAGGTGGATCTTTTCTGTCGTCGTCCTTCAACGTCACTTCTACAAACGCATCAAGCGGTTGCCCTTCCTCACAATAAGCTCCGTATCTACGAAGAAAACTCCCAACAGCACGATATCGACAGATGACTTCAAGACCCTTTCCAAACATTTCTGCCGCACGAACCGTCATTGTTGCGTCTTCGATATTTGAATCGACGTAATGTGTTGGAATCTTTTTCTCTGCTAATTTCTTAAAGAAAAATGTCGTCATTCGAAGTCCCGATTGCCCAGCACCTTCAATTGTCAATCCGACTGTGTTCGCACCCGGATCAAAAACCCCGTCTTCCCCAGTAACATCGTCTTTAAATTTCAGCAACACATTGCCGCCATCTGCTTTGTATACATCTTTTGTCTTTCCCTTATAAATAAGCTCCATTGTCACATTCCCTTTCCATACGTCCAGTTCATATGTTAAGTATAAAACAATTTCGCAAGAAGAAAAAGGATTGTGGCAAAGTTTTTCAATTTACTTGATGCACGTCAAGGTTTCATTCTCCAATCCGTCCTATGATATAGACAGAAGCAAAACAACAAACAATTAGGAGGATGAGGAAAATGAAAAAAGTTGTATTTGGTTTAGAGCCACTTAGCTGTCCGTCATGTATTAAGAAAATTGAAGGGTCATTGAAAAAAATGGATGGTGTACAAGACGCCAAAGTATTATTTCACTCAGGAAAAGTACGTGCACAGTTTGATGACAGCATCGTTCAAGCAGAAGACATTCAAAATGTAATCGTTAAACTCGGGTATCCAGTACTTTCACAAAAAGTATCTTGAGTTGAAAGAAAGAGCCCGACTAAAAGGATTAATTTAAACAGTACAGAAATTCACTTTGATAAAAGGAAGGAGCCTTTCAAATGAACGCCAAGCGAACATCACAAATTACCGCCGTTACTGGTTTCTTATTAGCCGCAGCGATTGGACTTCATTTCGTAGGTTTACACGACTGGAAAGTTGCACTTCTTATCGCATCCACCGTTATCGCCGGATTCCCGATTATGATCAAAGCATTCAAAGCGCTTCGAATGAAGGCGTTCAGTATTGAACTCCTTGTAACCATCGCAGTTGTTGGTGCCTTATTCATCGGTGAATATGTTGAATCTGCTGCAGTTACATTCCTATTCTTATTCGGGGCATTTCTCGAAGCACGCACATTGGAAAAAACACGGTCGTCACTCAAATCGCTCATTGACATGGCGCCACTTGTAGCAACTGTCATTCGGGATGGAGATACTCTAACGCTCCCCGTAGAAGACGTCGTAAAAGGCGACCGCGTCATCATTCGCTCTGGTGAAAAAGTTGCGATTGACGGCACAATTGTTATTGGTACAGCACTTTTGAATGAAGCAGCGATTACCGGTGAATCCGTCCCCGCTTCGAAAACAATAGATGACCGCGTCTTCAGTGGAACGATTATTGACAACGGGTTCGTCGAAGTGATTGCGGACCGTGTCGGTGATGACACAACTTTCGCACGCATCATTGAACTTGTTGAAGAAGCACAAGAATCTCAGTCGAAAACAGAGAAGTTCCTTGATCGTTTTGCAAATATTTATACACCATCCATCGTCGTTTTATCCATACTCGTTTACATTTTTACTCAAAATATAGAAATGACGCTGACGTTCCTTGTCATCGCATGTCCTGGTGCACTTGTCATCTCTGCCCCTGTTTCCATCGTAGCCGGTATCGGAAACGGAGCCCGCAATGGTGTTCTCATTAAAGGCGGAGACATTATGGAAAAACTCGCAAAAATTGATACAGTCGTATTTGATAAAACAGGAACGCTCACACGTGGACGTCCTGAAGTGACAGATATCCATTCATTTGCAGGAAATGAAGACGAATTACTTCGTCTCGTTGCTGAAGCTGAAATGATTTCCGAACACCATTTAGGTCAAACAATTGTAAAAGAAGCCCGTAAACGCAACATTCCACTCGTCAATGAACCAGAGGATGCAGAAGTGATCAAAGGAAATGGAATTCGCGCACGGATTGAGAATCAATTTCTTGCGATTGGAAATCGGAAATTGATGGCATCTGAAGGTATTCAAATTGAAGAAGCAATAGAAGCATATGCAGTAAAACGTGAAAAAGCTGGGAACACAGCCATTTTTGCAAGTATTGACGGAAAAATTGCAGGAATCTTCTCGATTGCGGACCGTATTCGTCCAGAAGCCGAAAGTGCACTCAAACAATTACGTGCAAGCGGCATCAAGAAAATGATTATGCTTACAGGAGACAACCGTCACACTGCCGAACTTGTTGGCGCACAACTAGGACTCGATGAAGTTTACGCTGAACTCCTTCCAGAAGACAAAGTGGCGATGATTCAAAAACTAAAAGACGCAGGTCACCGTGTAGCAATGGCTGGGGACGGTATAAACGACGCACCCGCAATAGCAACTGCCGATATCGGACTTGCAATGGGTGAAGGTGGTACAGACGTATCGATGGAAACGGCTGATATCGTCTTAATGGCAGACCGTCTTGACCAATTCTCTCACGCATATTCACTTTCCAAAGCAACAGTTCGGAATATGATGCAAAACACATTTTTCGCAGTCGGAACCGTCGTCATTCTTCTCATAGGTGTCTTACTCGGAAAAGTATTTCTCGCATCCGGTATGCTCATCCACGAACTAAGCGTACTCGCCGTTATTTTAAACGCAATTCGGTTAATCAGGTATACTAGTAAAAAGCAAGAAAAAAAAGAGCCGACACTACAACCAATAACGGAGTAGGGGTGCAACCAAATTGACTGAACGTACAAATTGTCAACACCATACCGAAAACACGTTGGGGATGCAGAAAGTATGCATCTCCATCGTGCCGATTTTTAACCACTTGGATAATTCTGAGATGAATGAAATTGTCAAAACGACCAACTCAGTAACACACCCAAGGGGCGATACGATTTATCATGCGGGAGATCGATCTGACGGGTTATATATTGTGCATAAAGGTCGGGTGAAAGTTTACAGATTATCGGACAACGGGAAAGAACAACTTGTACGTATTTTGGAACCAGGTGATTTCACTGGAGAGTTGTCTTTATTTTCCGAGTCCGTTCATGATGCATACGCAGAAGCAATGGAACCAGTTGAGTTATGTGTCATGGGTAGAGACGACTTTCAGCAGTTTTTATTGAAATATCCTGCCATTGCACTTAAGGTGCTTGCTGAGTTCTCCTTGAGACTTGCAAAAACGGAACAACAAGCCGCAAGTATTGCTATGGAACCTACAGAAACTCGAATCGCCATGTACTTGGCCAACCAAGTGGAAGAGCATCAAAGTCACTCATTCAATTTACCAATGAGCCGAAAAGATCTTGCCTCTCATTTAGGAACTACACCTGAAACGATTAGCCGTAAACTAAAAGAATTCGAAGAAGCACGTTGGATTGCACAAATTAGTCAACGCAAAATTGAAGTGTTGGACTTAGAAGCGCTGTTGCTAGTCTGATAATTTTAATTGTAGATGCACTTAAAACATCGAAAAGGATCCGGAAAAGTCCTTTTCGATGTTTCGTTCGTTTTTAACTCCCTAGAATACGTCAGCACCAAAATCAAAACGCGCCTGATCCACCACCACCGCCGCCAGTTCCTCCATCTGAAGAGGAGGACGAAGATGAGGTATCCGGCGGATTCGAGTTTGTACTTGCACTCGTAAACGAGACGTGCATCATCAGAGGATCATAATAGAAAAGTCCTACATGACTGTTTGGTGTTCGTCTTTCGTATTCAATAAACTCATTAAACCGCTTTACTAAACTGCTCCCACTAAAAGTAATTGCAAATGTAAACCCTCTAAATTTATCTTCAGTCGACAAATTTCTCCATTCCTCCGGCTCGAGTTTAGGAAAAGCTCTCTGAAACCATTTCCATTCCTCATAAATTTGATGACCTTCCTCTGTTCTTGGGTTATAAACAATTGCAAATACAATACCAATAATTCCAAGGACAATAGAGAGACCCAACAACAGTAGTAAACCATATTTAACCGATTGAATCGCTACTACAACCATCAGCAAACTCGCCAAAGCAATACCGTAATGGAGAAAACCTTTTTTCTTCTTCAGCTCTTTGTCGAACACTTCCTTAAACACCTCAAACTGCCAATGTTCAATTGCATCGTTATAGTAACGGTGATTCTTTTTATTTTTCGTGTAATCTTCTAAATCAGCAAGTTCAAATTGTCCATTTTCTCCAACATAGTCAAATAATAGCTCGATCAATTTTTCTTCATGCGCATGAAGAACATTTCGATTTACAAGTTCAAATCGTTCTTCAGATAATTGCTTCACATATCCATTTCGAACGAGATCGAACAATGCTGCAGAAATCGTTTCACTCACTTTGCTTCCACCATTTAGATAATAAATCGTCGCAGGCATACTCATTTTTGCTTCCGGCACAGAGAATTTTTTACCGTACATCTTTTCCTTCACTTCTCGTCTCTTGCCGCTCGCCAAAATAAAGCCCCTTCCAATGAAACCAACCAACACAATACCAAATGTACCGACAAGAATTGAAAGATAAACGGACATCTTTTTCCGATTTGCATCGAACACTTCGCCTTCATCAGCTAATCTAGCCTCCTCAGCAAGAAGTTTGTCACGAATCGTTCCTTCTTGGAGTGATATATCTGGAAACAATTCTGGTTCATAGATGACTCGCACATCACCATTCTCACCCGAAGGAACATATCCAATTTCAAAAGTGACAATCCCATCCTCATTGCCATACCCTTTCATATAAGCCGTGTCCGAACCTAAGTAAAGTACATCTTTCGCAATATCCGGGGGAATGATTTTAATTTGCATAGACCCGTAGTCCGTTTCATTTCTACTATCATAAAATGGCCAGTAAAATTGGGCACCGTCTTCAAACTTCTCCATCCCATCGATAATTCGATACTTCATATCTACTGTAACCGTTTCATTCTCGCCACCTCTATAAATCTTATATTCTCCTTCATTTTCTTCAACTTTAAGAAGCTGCCCATTTTCAAAGGCCGTAAAGTCAACAATCGAGGCACCTTCTTTAGGTATTATTTGTCGGATGAGTCCATTAAATTCACTCTTAAACACATATGTATGCTTTTCACTAACAAGTACTTCACCATTAGGCTGCAATTCCGCTTCAATTTGTACATCTGTAATAGTAAATACTACCGCGAATGCCGATGTGGGAATTAGTAAAAGACACAACATAACAAGTAAGGATATGCTTTTCTTCCGATTCGTAACAATCACCCCTTATTTCTATTTCAAAACTTCCATCTAGTGCCCTCCAAACAACTGGAATCTCACTCGATGAATCTATTTTCATCCAACGAACGTAACTAACTTATTCGATTTCTACAATCAATTCTATTTCTACGGAAGCATTGCCTGGCAACGCATTTACTCCTATTGCAGATCTAGCATGCTGTCCGTTGTTTCCAAAAATAGCAATTAGCAACTCTGATGCCGCGTTAACTACGATTGGCTGGTCCTGGAAGTCATCTTCACTTTGAACAAAAGCTAATACTTTAACGACTTTCTTGATTTTATCTAAGTTACCTAGATGTGATTTCAAAACGGATAAACAATTCACAATACATTGTTCCGCCGCTTTTCTCCCCTCTTCTATACTAACTATCGTTCCTAATTTTCCTGTTGAAATCAGTTTTCCTTCTTTAATGCACACCTGACCCGATGTGAATAGTAGATTTCCACTCTGAATAACCGATAAGATTGGCATATCATCCAGTTCAACTACTTCTAAATGAATACCGAGCTCACTAATTCTTTTCTCTATCGACATGTAATTTACTCCCTCTACTTCAAACTTTATTTTCTTACCTTTTAAGAGATGACGTATTGATCCCCTATATCCGCTTGGCTGCTGATAACACGTAAGCCAATTTGAATATTCCGTTAATTAAAGCGAGACTAATCCTTCATCCCATTAGACTTTTCACTTGCTATAATCCAGTCGATTTTCGGGTACTATTTATACTCATCATTAATCTTTTTTTGAAGAACACACCTAATTTGGAATGGTTAATTACGAAGCTGCATCATTTTCTATCCACTCTTTAAAAGTAATAGAGTTCTTCAGCAACTTGCAAACTCTCAAATTTTACATACCTATTCACATTATAAACTCCCCAGATTTTTAATACAAAATTGGGCTCACACTTCTTGCTGTTTTATACTTCTAGGAGATATGAAATCGGTTTCCAACACTTCCCGATAACAATTCCGTATTTAATCCAACCCAAATGCGATTCAACGAGGGATTTCTGCTAGTCACCTTCAAATTAAGGCCAGTCACTGGAATTGCAACGACAACAAATCAAATCCCCCATATACTTTGGATACAAAGAACGTTCAACTGGAGGGAATCAAATGACCATCGTCAACATTCAAAACTTGCAAAAGTCATACGGCTCAAACCATGTGTTAAAAGGAATTAATTTTCAAGCGCGACAAGGAGAAGTGATTGGCGTCATCGGAAAAAACGGAGCGGGTAAGTCTACTTTCCTTGAGATTATCATGACGATTAAACAGTATGACACCGGCTCTGTCGTTGTTTTTGATGAAGACATTCGATCACTCTCAACAAATCGAATGGAAGACATACGTAAACAAATTTCGGTCGTCTTGCAACCAACCCAGTTTTACAAAACATTAAAAGTTGGCGAGCTACTGAAATTATTCAAAGCGTATTATAAATCTCCAATCGATCTTGAAAAAATCATCATCGACTTCAAATTGGAACCACATCGTAAAAAGTATTTCGAGAAGCTTTCGGGTGGTTGGAAACAGATTGTGAGCCTTGCCATCGCCTTTTTATCGCAACCAAAACTACTGATTTTAGATGAACCAACAACTGGACTCGATCCACATATGCGCAACCTCCTATGGGCTTATATTAAAGAATACAACCATCAAACAGGCGGTACAGTTATTTTAACAACACATAATATGGACGAAGTTGAAATGTACTGCGACAAAGTCATGCTAATTGATAATGGAACCAATGACTTTTTCGATACAACAGCAGCAATTTTAGCGTCCGGTTATTCATCGATTAATGACTTTTACCTACAAAATGTTGAAATCTAAGGGGGAAAAAATATGTTAGCCACGCAGCTAAGATACGACTTGCTAATGTTTTCAAGGGAGATCTTTTACTTAGTTTTTACGATTATCGTTCCTCCGGTTTCTTACCTTTTTATGGGGCAATTATTCGGAGATCAGACGTACGCTGGGAATCTAAGTTACGCCGAAACCTACACCCCCTCCTTTATCTTGCTAATCACTTTTGGCGTCGTCTTTTTTGCCTTTGGTTTCGACCAAGTAACACACCGTGCAACTGGCGTGGAAAAACGGATTCGCATTTCACCTGTGCCCCCAAAAACACTTCTAGTTTCTAGTATTTTGAAATCAATCATCATTACAAGTGGTGGATTTTTTCTTGTCTATCTCATTGGAATGATTGCTTATGATCTCGCTTTCCATCCACTGCGCTTCCTGGGTGCTTACGGATTTTTTATTTTATTAAATGCAGGGTTACTTATCCTTTCTTCAGGCATTTATTCTTTATTCAACAGCGTCAACGCTGCACTTGTATTTTCGATTGTTATTTTCCAAATCGTTATGATTACCGGCGGATTTACAATGCCAATTGCTCTCATGCCGAAATTTGTGCAAGTCATTGCCGAGGTAAATCCTCTTTATCATATGAACAATTTATTCATCGCAGTATGGAATGGCCAATTCGCTTTTGACACAGGCACCCTCATCTCGATTAGCTATATTTTGTGTTTAATCGCCCTTGCACTGGTCATCATTCACTTTGCCAATAAAAGACGAAGTTGACAGACCACTCTCAGACAATGGTAAAGTAAATGGATAGATGATTGTCGAAAAGGAGTGTCCCAGATTGAAAGTATCATTGAATATTGACAGTAATTTTAATGAAACGAAGATAATAATAGAAACACCAGAATTGAATGACTCCGTGCAAGGAGTTCTTGATTTTATCAAAGGACAGGAAGCAGATTTCCTCGTTGGGAGAGATGGGGATCGACAGCACATTTTAAAACCAGCTGACATTCACTATTTTCACACCGAAAACGAGGCTGTCGTCGCTGTCACTGTTAACGGTTCTTTTAGATTAAAAGAGAAATTATACGAACTGGAAGAAATACTTCCCTCTAATAGATTTATTCGGCTATCAAAATCGGTTATTGCGAACCTTCATGAATTGAGCCAATTCGAGGCATCCTTTAATGGTACCCTTTGCGTCTATTTCAAGTCAGGCGTCAAAGAATACGTCTCTCGAACCTACGTCAATTCCATCAAAGAAGCATTGAAAATGAACAGGAGGAACAGCAAATGAAAACCTTTTTATTTAGAAGCATGATCGGCGTTTTCTTTGGCGCATTTCTTGCTGTCGTCTTAACGAATTCAATTGTTTACTTTGGTAACGAGGAAATGCTGGATGGTAAATTATTTCTAAAGAATTCGCTCGGGTCGATTTTCTGTGGATGGTTGTTCACGGTTAGTCCACTTTATTTTGAGAATATGAAATTACGCCTTTCTCAACAGACCGCCCTTCATTTTGGAACGGTTATTGTCTTTTATTTTATACTTGCATTCGGCATCGGGTGGATTCCGTTTACGATAAAAAGTTTTTTGTTTATGCTAGGAATATTCATTGCTTTTTATTGTGTGATTTGGACTGCTTTTTATCTCCACTTCAGAAATCAAGCGAAGAAATTGAATGCCGAGCTTTTCGAATCCCAAACAAGAAATGAATAGCTGTTCACTTGTACATTCTTATGATATAGTTTATGCATACAGAAGATGACAGATAATTCTTATTACTGAAAGAGAATGAGGGGGATTTGAATGCGGCATTATGAAAACTTGAAGAAGATGCAAAAAGGAGAAGTTCCAAACGCTCCCATTGGTGATTTTTTGGGATTTAAAGTAATTGATGTAGAACAGGGTATGGTCACAATTGAAATGGAAACATCAGAACGTTTCTACAATCCTATGGGAACCCTTCATGGCGGAATTCTAGGCGATCTCGCTGATGCCGCAATGGGCTATACATTTGCAACCACTTTAGCCGATGATGAGGCGTTTACTACATTGGAAATAAAATTAAATTTCTTGAAACCAATATGGAAAACCAAGCTTCGTGCAGTAGGTAATGTTGTTAAAAAAGGGAATACTATAGGATTACTTGAATGCCATATCTACGATTCCGAAGAAAGTCTTGTCGCACATTCTACAAGTACGTGTATGATTTTACGAGATACAATGGCTAAAGGTAGAGGCATTAAATAAGAAACACCTGAAAATCCATCACCGAGAAGGGAGGCCACTGAAAAAGTCCCCATCAACAGGATTATGCTAAAACTGTTGATTTCCGTTCCGAGCGGACGCGTTCCACGGGGCGGGCGGTGAGCCGCATCGGATCGCTATCGCTCCCTGCTGGGTCTCACCTGTCCCGCTTCATCCC
>NZ_JBTLRN010000009.1:0-84492 GCF_054482775.1 Sporosarcina sp. CAU 1771
TTTGAACAGGAGTTAGCGAAATTAGCTTAGCATTTCAGGAATAAGTTCAAGGTCAAAACAGCTTTCTAAGGGTGGGGGAAAACAGTCCCCATTCATAAATACACTGGATTTTATCTAGGTGGCTAACTTATTGTTGCAATTTACCTTTAGTTCATTTACTCGTTTCTGAAGAAGGTTATTTTCCATGCGGTGAATTCACCATCCTGTCCTAATATTTGTATAAAAGTTAAATCATCAAACTATAAAATTGAAATAGTTTGATATACGCACTCTGTTTATACAAATAAACACGACCCCGACCAGCCGTGCTGTTTCAATATATATTTAACATAATTATTTAGCGTCAGCTTCTTCTTGGCGATTACGAATGACTAATACAACTTCTTAAATACTCGTAGAACGTCCTCTTCACGATTAGGTGATTTCTTGAATCAGCTTATCCACTCAATATTATTGTAAAAATTGGTTTATTATTCCTTCTATTATAATAACACAGATCATGTTGATTAATGTGAATACTGAAGACAATATCAGCCACCAACTATTAAAAAAAGACTCCTACTGTATATGGGAGCCAATGATGTTACTTATATAAGAGATTATGATGTACTTATAAACACATTAGGTTGTAATAAATATGCCCTCGGCGGGAGTCGAACCCACATTTTAAGCTTCGGAGGCTTACGTGCTATCCATTGCACCACGAGGACGATTGATCTTGCAAAACTTTGTATTGTCAACGTTTGGTTGAAATTATTAGGCGCTAGCCAATATTTTCACGCAAGACCAAGTATAGACCAATGATTACACGCCGTCAATACCTTTCGACTCCACTTCAAATTAGAGAAAGGCAATGAGTGTACCACCAATAGCACCAACAAAAACAACTGACCAGGGAGGTAGCTTCCAATAAGCTAACATGCTATATAATACTGTGGCCAAAGCAAAGTCAAATGCAGACAAAATGGATGTTGTCCAAATAGGCATATAAAATGCGGAGATAAGAATGCCGATTACAGCAGCGTTTACGCCAATGATTGCTCCTCTAATTTTCAGGTTGTTTCGCAATTGATCCCAAAAAGGTAATGCACCTAAGATGAGAAGAAACGCAGGTAGAAAAATTGCGAACGTTGTAAACAATCCGCCTTGCCACCCATTCATGACCGTACCTAAGTAAGCGGCAAATGTAAAAAGTGGTCCAGGAACTGCTTGTGTAGCGCCGTACCCCGCTAAGAAAGCTTCTTTACTAATCCATCCGGTAGTCACAAATTCTTGTTCTAATAAAGGAAGAACTACATGGCCGCCGCCGAATACCAATGACCCTGAACGATAGAAACTATCAAATAATGCAACCCAATAAGAACCGGTCATTTCTCGAAGGATAGGTAATAGAACTAATAAGCTCGTAAATAGGATGAGACAGAATGCTGAAACCTTTTTAGAAATCGGAAATGTAGAACTAGTCTCTTTTACAGAGTCACTTAGTTTACTCGTATCTTGTTTAAATAGTAGAAACCCAAAAAAGGCTGCAAGTAAAATGACGCTCACTTGAGTGAAAGGTGTTTGCCAAAGTAAAGTTCCTAGTAGTGCAAACAGTGCGAAGGTTTTCGTTTTAATATCTGGTGTTAGATTTTTGGACATTCCTAGAATCGCATGGGCCACTACTGCGACAGCCACAATTTTTAATCCATGAATCCACCCGGCATTACTTAAGTCAAACTCAGTAAAGAGAAGAGCGAAAAGAATGAGAAGTAGAACGGATGGAAGTGTAAAACCAATGAACGAGATGATTCCACCAATTACTCCCGCTCGCATAACGCCAATCCCGATCCCTACTTGGCTACTAGCCGGGCCAGGTAAAAACTGTGCAAGAGCAATTAAATCTGCATAACTCTTTTCATCTAGCCACTTTCTTCTGCGAACGTACTCTTCATGAAAATAGCCTAGATGAGCAGTTGGGCCACCAAATGATGTTACACCTAAACGCATTGAGATAAAAAATAACGATAGTAATAGCTTGAATTTTTTTCCAAAATTGTTTTTTTGCATAAGAACCTCCAGAAATCATAAAGTAATCTATGTCCAGAGTAGCATGTATTCGCTAAGAACTGCGCTCTATCTAAAAAGTTTTACATAAACTTAACAAAATAGGTTGCTATGTATAGGTTAATGAACGCTTGATATACTAAAAGAAATTCACATTAAAACATTCTGGTTGACATTATACCTGCAGGGGTATATTGTTGGGGTATAAGAAAAATGGAAAGGAGCCAAATTCATGGAATACGATGACAAAGTTAAAAATAGATTGAAACGAATCGAAGGTCAAATCAAAGGAATATTAAGAATGATGGACGAAGGGAAAGATTGCAAAGAAGTAATCACCCAGTTATCGGCATCAAGATCTGCGATCGATCGAACAATTGGTGTAATTGTGAGTGCCAATTTAATCGAATGTATTCAAGAGATGGAGACTAGTGATTCGAGAACACAAGAGGATATTGTAAAAGAAGCGGTAGATTTATTAGTTAGGAGTCGCTAAGAAATTGACTCCTCTATTTTTTTGAAGGCATACATACCCATAGGGGTAATTTAGAGAGGCGGATTTAATTGACTGAAACGAAAAAAACTACCATTGTATTGTTCAGTGGAGAATACGATAAAGCAATGGCTGCATATATTATTGCAAATGGCGCGGCTGCATATGATCACGAAGTAACAATATTCCATACATTTTGGGGATTAAACGCGTTGCGTAAAGAAGAGCAAGTTTCTTTGAAAAAAGGTTTATTAGAAAAGATGTTTGGCAAAATGATGCCACGCGGAGCCGATAAGATGGGTATTTCTAAAATGAACTTCGCTGGAATGGGGCCGAAAATGATTAAGCATGTCATTAAAAAGCATAATGCAATGACTCTTCCACAACTAATTGAGTTGGCAGAGGAACAGGATATTAAGTTAGTTGCTTGTACAATGACGATGGATCTTCTGGGCTTACAACAAGAGGAACTGTTGGATGACATAGAGTATGCTGGAGTTGCTGCATATTTAGGTGATGCTCAAGATGGTAACGTGAATCTATTCATATAAACAGGAGGAATTAAAATGAATGAAATTACACCAAAAGAAGTCGAAATGAAGTTAACGGAAAATCAGACGATTCAACTTATAGATGTGCGCGAAGTAGATGAAGTACAAACAGGGAAAATTAAAGAAGCGATTCACATCCCCTTAGGTCTATTGGAATTCAAGGTACAAGATTTGGACAAAGATGTTGAATATACAATGGTTTGTCAGTCAGGCGGAAGAAGTGGTAGAGCAACTCAATACTTGGAAAGCCAAGGATACAAAGTTGTTAACATGGTGGGCGGAATGAATGATTGGGAAGGTTCAGTAGTGTAATATTTTTTTAATATTAAATATACCCATACGGGCATGGGTAAAAGGGGAGAGCGTTTTGATAGAAACGAATCGAGTGTTAGATGCGAAAGGTTTGGCTTGTCCAATGCCAATCGTTAAAACTAAAAAAGTCATGAAAGAAATAGAGATGGGCGAAGTATTGGAAGTGCAAGCGACCGATAAGGGATCTACTGCTGATCTAAAAGCTTGGTCTGAAAGTGCAAAGCATCAATACCTAGGTACGATTGAAGAAGATGGTGTACTAAAACATTATTTACGTAAATCAGGGGATGATGATAAGCAAGAAAAAAAGCATCCTCATGTCGTTTCAAATGAAGAGTTACTCGAAATTTTAGATTCAAGCTCTAATGTACTTCTTTTAGATGTACGAGAATCCGCAGAATTTGCATTTGGACATATTCCTGGAGCGAAGTCTGTTCCTTTAGGAAATATTGAAAACGAATTAAATAAATTAGATAAAAAGGCAGACGTGTATGTTGTTTGTAGAACTGGAAATCGCAGTGATTTAGTTGCTCAAAAGCTATCGGTAGCAGGATTTGAAAAAGTTACGAATGTTGTACCGGGTATGAGCGAATGGAAAAGTCCAATTGAAAAATTACTGTCGGGGGTATAATTATGACGCTACAATCTATGACAGCAAGTGAGATTGCAAAAAAAGTAATAAATAAAGTACCGTTCTTTATATTAGATGTTCGAAACGAAGATGCTTTTGAAGATTGGAAGATTGAAGGAGAAAACATTCGATACTTAAACATTCCTTACTTTGATTTACTAGACGGAGTAGAGGAAATCATGGACCAAATTCCAGCAGACTTAGATGTTGTTGTTGTTTGTGCGAAAGAAGGATCTTCTATTATGATCGCGGAAATGCTTGTTGAAGAAGGGCGTTCAGCATTTTATTTATCTGGTGGAATGAAATCTTGGAGTGAACATTTGGAGCCTGTTAAAGTTGGCGAATTAAAAGACGGCGGAGAAATCTATCAGTTTGTACGTATTGGTAAAGGCTGTCTTTCCTACATGGTTGTCTCAAATGGAGAAGCAGCTATTATTGATGCGACTCGAATGACAGACGTGTTCACTGATTTTGCTAAAGAATTAAATGTATCGATTAAGCATGTTTTAGATACCCATCTTCATGCAGATCATATTTCAGGTGGAAGAAAGATAGCAGAAACGGTTGGTGGATCCTATTGGTTACCTCCAAAAGATGCTGAGGAAGTTGTATTTGCATACGAGCCTCTGGAAGAAGGTCGTACAATTACAATCGGCAATACAAAAATTGAAATACAACCGTTATATTCACCAGGGCATACGATCGGTTCTACATCATTTATTATAGATGAGACGTATTTACTAACGGGTGATATCTTGTTTATCGATTCAATTGGACGCCCGGACCTTGCAGGTTTAGCTGAAGATTGGGTTGGAGATTTAAGAGAAACATTGTATTCAAAATATAAAAGTTTAGCTGAGGATCTAATTGTACTACCTGCACACTTTATGATTATTAAGGAACTAAATGAAAATGGAAGCGTATCTGAGAAACTTGGTACTTTATTCGCTACGAATCATGGCTTGAATATAGAAAATGAAGCAGAATTTAGAGAAATGGTAACTGGAAATTTACCTCCACAACCAAATGCTTACGAAGAAATTCGTCAGGTGAACATGGGAAAGATTAATCCTGAAGAAGAAATGCAAAGAGAAATGGAAATCGGACCAAATCGTTGTTCAGTCAGATAACTTATAAAAAGGGAGAGATTTTTGAATGAAGGCAAATATGGTGTTAGATGCAAAAGGATTGGCTTGTCCAATGCCTGTAGTACGTGCAAGAAAAGTAATGAAAGAAATGGAAACTGGAGAAGTTTTAGAAATCCAAGCGACAGATAAAGGATCTGTCGCAGATTTGGCGGCATGGTCCAAATCAGGTGGCCATAACTTAGAAAAGCAAACAGAAGAAACGGGCGTATTTACCTTTTGGATTAGAAAAGGCTAATTATTAAAGCGGAATAACTCTTTTCTACCGGAAAGAAGGATGATGTTATGGAATTCACTTTTATATTAACAATATTTTTAATTGGATTTATCGGCTCATTTGTTTCTGGAATGGTCGGGATCGGCGGATCTATTATTAAATATCCGATGTTACTATATATCCCACCACTTCTGGGAATGGTTACGTTCACTGCCCACGAAGTATCAGGAATAAGTGCAATTCAAGTATTCTTTGCAACAATTGCAGGTGTTTGGGCTTATAGGAAGAGCGGCTACTTAAACAAAACACTAATTATTTATATGGGATCGAGTATTTTAGTCGGAAGTTTTATAGGTGGATATGGGTCAAATGTGATGACTGAAGGAAGCATTAATCTGGTATATGGAATATTAGCAACAATCGCTGCAATCATGATGTTCATTCCTAAAAAGGGACTGGATGATTTACCAATTGACCAAGTGAAATTCAATAAGTGGTTAGCGGCAGGCTTAGCATTTATTGTTGGCATTGGAGCCGGTATTGTTGGTGCGGCAGGTGCATTTATTTTAGTACCAATTATGCTCGTAGTTTTAAAAGTACCTACTCGAATGACAATAGCCACCTCACTCGCTATTACTTTTATATCATCAATCGGTTCTACGATTGGTAAAGTTATAACCGATCAAGTATTGTATGGTCCGGCGCTAGTTATGGTTATCGCAAGTGTTATCGCGGCACCTATTGGAGCGAAACTTGGTCAGAAGACAAATACAAAAGTGTTGCAATGGCTATTGGCATTATTAATTTTAGGAACTGCAATTAAAATATGGACTGATTTATAAATCGTTCAATAAGTCGGCTAGATCCTATACGGATTTAGCCGGCTTATTTTTTAGTCATTATGAAACCTTTCGTGGATATACTAAGTATATAAAGGGGAGAACGTTTTATAAGTCTGTGCAAAGGGTATTTATTTATAGAAAACAAAGGAGTGAAAAAATGAATAAAATACTAGGACCACTTGCAATTGTCGTTGTCCTTATTGTCGTTGCAGGATTACTATTTATTCCGAGTTATAATAAATTCATTACATTGGAAGAGAATGTTGACCAGTCCTATGCACAAGTTGAAACGCAATTACAGAGAAGGTTAGATTTAATTCCCAACCTTGTGAATACGGTTAAAGGATTTGCTAGCCATGAGCAGGAAATTATAGCCGATATATCTGATGCTCGAACAAAGCTGGCAGGTGCTAGAGGACCCGAAGATCAGTCGGTTGCAAACGGTGAGTTAGAAAGTGCAATTGGCAGGCTTTTAGTCGTTGTTGAAAACTATCCAGATCTCAAAGCAAACGAAAACTTTATTCAATTGATGGATTCACTAGAAGGAACAGAAAATAGGATTGGCGTTGCTCGTAAAGATTACAATGACGAAGTCGCAAACTACAATAGGCAAGTGAAGCGTTTCCCAGGGAAGATTGTCGCAAGTATGTTTAACTTTAATGAAAAAGAATATTTTAAAGCCGATGAAGCTGCGAATGAAGTTCCTAATGTAGATTTTGGGGATGACAAAGATTGATTCGCAAAAGTATATACACATTGGCAGTGGTGTATTTTGCGCTAACGCTACCTTTTGGTGGGAAAACTTTTGCAGCTGAAGTTCCTGCACCGCAAGGAAGTAGTATTTACGTTCAAGATTTTGCAAATGTATTGTCTTCAGAACAAGAAAGTGAACTAACGAATTATGGAATTCAACTAGATGACGCAACTACTGCTCAACTGGCTGTGTTAATTATGCCAAGTATTGGTGATGAGCCAGTCGAAGAATTTGCAGTGAAAGCCTATCGGGAGTATGGACTTGGAACGAAAGAAAACGATAACGGTGCGCTTTTAGTTGTGACAACCGAAGAAAACTCGGATGGAGATCGACATTACTTTCTGGTAACAGGATATGGACTTGAAGGTGCACTTCCAGATGGAAAAGTAGGAAGAATTATTGACGAAGTCTCTTTTCCTTATTTGAAAAAAGAAGAACCTGATAGGGCAATTATGGAAGGATATAAGTCGTTTTATAATGAAATCGCAGCAGAATACAATTGGGATGGCGTGTTTGCTCCTGTAGAGTTTGCAGACAACTCAAATAGCGAACAAGGAATGGGCTTTCCCTCACCAATTGTTATTTTCATTATCATCTACATTATCTTCCGCGTATTTCGTGGCGGTGGGGGTGGCAGTGGCGGTTCAGGTGGGACCCGAAGAAGAGGACCTATTTTCTTTCCAGGTTCATTTGGAGGAGGAAGTAGTGGAGGAGGATTCGGAGGCGGCGGTGGATTCCGCGGTGGGGGTGGCGGTTCAACCGGTGGAGGAGGAGCAGGAAGAAGCTGGTGATTATCTAAGGACAGCATGACCAAGAGTGATTTTGTGCATGTTGTCCACATTTACCATATACTAAAAGAGTAGAGATAAAATCGAGGTGTTTATTTATGGATGTAATTTTTTATACGAAGCCAAATTGTCCTCTCTGTGATGAGGCGAAACTAATGTTGGAACTCACCAAGGAAGATTACCCGTTAACCTATACAGAAATAAATATCGAGTCGGACGACACAATCCATGAAAAGTATATGCTAATGATCCCCGTCATTGAAAAAAATGGAAAACCTATCTTATTTGGAACTATTGGTTATGTAGAACTTATCTCATTATTTGATTAAGCAAAATTATTTTATTTGAAAAAAAAGCAAAGAAAGCTTATAATGAAATTGAAGTTAAATTTTTTTGCTCTACGTGGGACGCTTTCGAAATGAGTGGGGCGTTATTCATCCCGCCAAATAGAAAGGATGGTGCCCTTTGAATAGCAAGTTAGAAGCGCAAGGTAAACTAGTTCCTGAAATGATTGTTTTGCTACAAGAAAGATATCGCTTGTTGAAATTGGTCAAAGTAGCTGGACCTATTGGTAGACGTCCGCTTGGTGAGATGGCTAATCTTACGGAACGAGAAATTCGAACCATGTTAGACCACTTACGAGCGCAAGGGCTTATTAACATCGCGAAAAACGGTGCCTCTATTACCTTTGAAGGCTTGCAAGTTCTAGAAGCGCTCGAACCCGATATGGAAGATTGGTTAGGCCGTATAACAATTGCCAAAAGGTTAACAAATCTTCTTCAGATTCGTTCTGTATTGATTGTACCGGGGGACAGCGATTCAGATGAATCGACGAAAAGCCTATTGGCTCAGGAAGCTGCAAACCAATTTACGAATGAGATTGGAAGAGGGACAACCGTTGCAGTCACTGGCGGGAGTTCAATTGCTTTAATACCAAACCACATTGAAAAGTTTACTGATCCTTCTGAGCTCCTGTTTATTGCAGCACGGGGCGGCGTAGGTGAAGATATCGGATTGCAAGCGAACGTAATTGCTGCATCCTTCGCACAGGCTTCAGGTGGTTCGTATCGTTCATTTTACTATCCTGACTCACTTGGCAAAGAGGCACATGAGGCGTTTCTAAAAGACCCTTCAATCGTAAAGATGATTGGACTTTATGACACTGTAGACTGTGTCTTACATGGTATTGGGAATGCACAAACTATGGCGAAATTACGTGAATCGTCTGAAGAGGAACGCCTTTTTCTTAAGAATAAAGGTGCGCAAGGCGAAGCGTTTGGGTATTATTTCGATGAACAAGGAAATGCTGTTCATCGTATACGAACTGTAGGAATACAAATTGAACAACTTGCACGGATTCCGTTAATTATCTCGGTGGCTGGTGGAAAAAACAAAGCTAAAGCAATCTTGGCTTATATGGCAACTGCACCCGAACAGTCGATACTAGTAACTGATGAAGGCGCAGCGAATGAAATGATTAAAAGATTAACAAAATAATAATAAAAACAAAAATATAATGGAGGTTTTTTATAATGACAATAAAAATAGCGATTAATGGTTTTGGACGTATTGGACGAGTAGTATTTCGTGAGGCTTTAAAAACAGACAAGGTTGAGGTTGTAGCAGTTAACGATTTAACGGATGCAGCAATGCTTGCACATTTACTGAAATATGATTCAGTTCATGGTGTTCTAGACGCTGAAGTAAGTTCTGATGGTGAAAAACTAATCGTAAACGGCAAAGAAATTCGTGTTTATGAAGAAAGAGACCCAGCGCAATTACCTTGGGGAGAACTTGGAGTTGACGTTGTAATCGATTCAACTGGAATTTTCCGCGATCATAACGCATTGAACAAACACATTGAAGCAGGAGCTAAAAAAGTTATCCTTTCAGCACCAGCTAAAGGTGATTTAACAACACTTGTTATGGGTGTAAACCATGAAACGTATAACCCTGAGACGGATCATATCGTATCGAATGCATCATGTACGACAAACTGTCTTGCACCAATTGTAAAAGTGTTAAATGATAAATTTGGTGTTAAACGTGGTCTAATGACAACGATTCACTCGTATACGAATGACCAACACCTACTTGATTTGCCACACTCTGATTATAGAAGAGCGCGTGCAGCAGCAGAGTCAATGATCCCGACAACGACAGGTGCAGCATCAGCAGTTACAAAAGTAATCCCGGCATTAGTAGGTAAGTTAGATGGTATGGCAGTTCGTGTACCAACACCGAACGTTTCTTTAGTAGACTTCGTTGGAGAACTTGAAGCTGACGTTACAGTTGAAGAAGTAAACAAAGCATTCAAAGATGCGTCTGAAAATGAGTTGAAGGACATTCTTGTTTACAATGAATTACCACTAGTTTCTAGAGACTATAACGGTAATACATCCTCTTCAACAGTAGATGGTTTGTCTACAATGGTATTAGAAGACAATATGGTCAAAGTTATTTCTTGGTACGATAATGAAACAGCATATTCTGCAAGATGTATTGACTTAGCAATCTACATGGCTAATAAAGGTCTGTAAATTATAATCTATAGCAAAACGAAAGTTTTCACTTTATAATATAGTAGGACATGAGGAACGGGGCACCCCGTTCCTCTTTTAAAAATAAAACTGTAATCTGTGGAGGTGGGCATTTTTCATGAAGTCAAAAAAGACGATGAAGGATATACAACTTGAAGGAAAACGTGTATTTTGCCGAGTAGATTTTAACGTGCCAATGGAAGAAGGACATGTTACGGATGATACAAGAATTCGCGCGGCGATGCCGACAATTCAATACCTATCGAAACACGGTGCAAAAGTAATCCTCGCAAGCCACCTCGGTCGACCAAAAGGTGAAGTGAATGAAGAATTACGTTTAACTGAAGTAGGAAAAAGCCTGTCTAATTTAATTGGCAAGCCTGTTAAAAAGTTAGATGCTTCAGTCGGCAAGGACGTAGAAGAAACAGTAAAAGAAATGAAGAATGGGGACATCGTTTTACTTGAAAACGTTCGTTTTCACGCAGGCGAAGAGAAGAATGATACCGAGCTTGCGAAACAATTTGCTAACTTAGCGGATCTATTTGTCAATGACGCATTTGGGGCAGCACACCGTGCACACGCTTCGACAGCGGGTATTGCACAGTACATACCTGCCGTTTCAGGCCTACTCTTAGAGAAAGAACTCGAAGTATTAGGAAAAGCACTCACAACTCCTGAGCGTCCTTTCACAGCAATTATCGGAGGGGCGAAAGTGAAGGATAAGATTGGTGTTATTAACCATTTACTGGATAAAGTAGATAACCTCATTATCGGAGGGGGCTTGTCTTATACATTCTCAAAAGCAATGGGCTATGAAGTCGGAAATTCACTACTTGAAGAAGATAAAATAGAATTAGCCAAATCATTTATCGATAAAGCGAAGGAAAAAGGTGTGAACCTTTATCTTCCAATCGATGTAGTTGTAGCGAAAGAATTTTCAAAAGATGCTCAAACAAAAACAGTTGAAATCGATTCAATTCCTAGTGATTGGATGGGACTGGATATTGGACCGAAAACAGCTGAACTTTACGCTGAAGTAATACAAAATTCAAAGCTAGTTATTTGGAACGGTCCTATGGGTGTTTTCGAGTTGGAGCCATTTGCAAATGGAACACGACGAGTTGCAGAGGCAATGGCTGAAACGAGTGCTTACACAGTAATTGGTGGAGGCGATTCGGCGGCTGCAGTTGAAAAATTCAACGTTGCAGATAAGATGGACCATATTTCAACAGGTGGCGGTGCTTCTTTGGAGTTTATGGAAGGTAAAGACTTGCCAGGAGTTACAGCACTAAACGACAACTAATCGGAGGGGAACAATTTGCGTAAACGTATTATAGCAGGCAACTGGAAGATGTATAAGACGATTGAAGAAGCGAAAAGTTTTGCGGAAGAAGTGAAAGTGAAGGCAATTCCGTCTGAAAATGTAGAAGCGGTTATTTGTCCACCTTCATTATACCTTTCTGAACTTGTTACAATTACAGAAGGCTCACCGGTACATATCGGTGCACAAACAATGCATGAAGAAAAAGAAGGTGCGTTCACAGGAGAAATCAGTCCAGCAATGCTTGCGAGTATCGGAGTAGGCTATGTGGTAATTGGTCATTCTGAACGCCGTGAATATTACAACGAGACAGATAGCTCGGTGAATAAAAAAGTGCATGCTGCTTTTGAAAATCAACTAACACCTATCGTTTGTGTAGGAGAATCTCTAGAAGAGCGTGAAAGCGGAAGTACTGTCAAAATTGTATCGGATCAAGTGGAAAAAGCATTCAAAGCAATTGAAACAGCAAACGCTTCTCAAGCAGTTATCGCTTATGAACCGATCTGGGCGATAGGAACGGGTAAAACAGCTACTGCAGATGATGCAAATGAAGTGTGTGGTGCAATTCGTTCGAAAGTTAGTGAACTTTACGGCGAAGAAGTTGCGAATGCTGTCCGTATTCAGTACGGCGGAAGTGTTAAACCAGAAAACATTGTCGAACTTCTTTCAATGGAGCATATTGATGGTGCTTTGGTTGGTGGCGCAAGTTTAGATCCAAGTTCGTTCTTGAAATTAGTAGAGGCTGGGGCCAATGCGTAAAGGACCTGTTGCATTAATTATCCTTGATGGATTTGGTCTTCGGGAAGAAACGCTGGGAAATGCTGTTGCTCAAGCAAAGAAGCCAAACTATGATTTGCTTTGGAACAACTTTCCACACACAACGTTAACTGCATGTGGTGAGGCGGTTGGACTTCCAGAAGGACAAATGGGGAACTCCGAAGTGGGGCATTTAAATATCGGTGCAGGCCGTATTGTCTATCAAAACTTAACACGGATTAATAAATCAATTCGAGAAGCTGACTTTTTTGACAATGAAACACTTATAAAAGCAATTGAACACGCGAAGCAAAATAACACAGCTTTACATCTCATGGGACTGCTTTCAGACGGCGGGGTACATAGCCATTATGAACATCTTTTTGCTTTATTGAAGTTGGCAAAATTAAATGGGATTGAAAAAGTGTTCGTCCATGGATTTTTAGATGGTCGCGATGTAGCACCCCAATCTGCGCTTGATTATATAGAACAGACCGAAGAGGCGATGAAAGTAATCGGAGTAGGTAAGTTTGCTACTATTTCTGGTCGATACTATGCAATGGACCGTGACAAACGCTGGGACCGCGTAGAAATGGCATACCGAGCAATTGTCGACGGTGTTGGACCAACTGCTGTCGCACCTACAGCTGGACTTTTGGCCTCTTATGAAAAGGGGATTCACGATGAGTTTGTCGTTCCATTTATTATCGAAGAGGATGGAAATCCGGTTGGAAAAGTAGAAGATGAAGATGCAATTATCTTCTTTAATTTCCGTCCAGACCGTGCGATACAATTGTCTAAAGCATTTACCAGCGATACATTTGATGGATTTAACTTAGGTGAGAAGAAGTTGTCGAATGTAAAGTTTGTAACGTTTACTCATTATAGTGATGAAGTTGTCGCAGATGTTGTATTCAAAAGTGAAGACTTAAAAGATACACTAGGTGAAGTTATTGCGAAAAGTGGATTAACACAGCTTCGCATTGCAGAAACTGAAAAGTATCCACATGTTACCTTCTTTATGAGTGGTGGGAGGGAAGATACTTTCGAGGGAGAAGAACGTATTTTAATCCCATCACCGAAAGTAGCGACGTATGATTTAAAACCGGAAATGAGTGCGTATGAAGTTACTGAGGCATTAGTGAATGCAATAGAAGAAGAAAAGTTCGATGCAATTCTATTGAACTTTGCAAATCCAGACATGGTTGGACATAGCGGAATGCTTGAACCGACGATGAAAGCTATTGAAACAGTTGATGATTGTCTCGGGAAAATTATTGATGCACTTCATTCCAAAGGTGGAACAGCAATCGTCACTGCAGATCACGGCAATGCTGATGAAGTAATTACTTTAGAAGGTACACCAATGACTGCGCATACAACAAACCCTGTACCGGTTATTGTAACAAGACCGGATATTCTGTTGCGTGAAGGCGGTATACTTGCTGATCTTGCACCAACAATGCTTAAATTACTTGAACTTGAACAGCCAGAAAAAATGACAGGAAGACCATTATACTAACATTTATTAGCACATTATTTCTATGTAAGTAGCAAGACGAACGTAAAATAAGTTATTATTAGAGTAGAGCTAAGCCCTAGCTGAATAAAGGTAGTGCCTCCGGCGGATGTCACAAATTTTGTAGGGAGTTCACCTGGAATACCAGGTGCAAAGTCTGGACGCAAATAAGCCAAGGTAAATTTGATAAGGGGGAAATTAATATGCCAATTATTTCAAATATCCAAGCTAGAGAAGTTCTTGATTCACGAGGAAATCCAACAGTTGAAGTTGAAGTCTTTACACTAAGTGGCGCATTTGGTCGCGCAATTGTTCCATCTGGAGCTTCAACAGGGGAATACGAAGCGGTTGAATTACGTGATGGAGATGCGAGTCGTTACGGTGGTAAAGGTGTTCTAAAAGCTGTGGATAATGTCAATGAAATTATCGCAGACGAATTGCTTGAAGATGGCTATTCGGTTCTAGACCAAGTTGTAATTGATAAACTATTGATTGATCTTGACGGAACACCAAATAAAGCGAAACTAGGTGCGAATGCAATCCTAGGCGTATCGTTAGCAGTAGCTCATGCAGCTGCAGATTACTTGGATGTTCCTTTGTACCAATATATCGGCGGTGTAAACGCGAAACAGTTGCCTGTACCAATGCTTAATATTTTAAATGGCGGCGAACATGCAGACAACAACGTTGATATTCAAGAATTTATGATTATGCCAGTAGGTGCAGAATCATTCCGTCACGGTTTACGTATGGGAACTGAAATTTTTCACAGCTTGCGTTCAGTCTTGCAAGAAAAGGGATTGAATACCTCTGTTGGCGATGAAGGTGGATTTGCACCAAACTTAGCTTCAAGTGAAGAAGCAATTGAAACGATTTTACAAGCAATTGAGAAAGCAGGCTACAAGGCAGGAGAAGAAGTTCTTCTTGCGATGGATGTCGCATCATCTGAGTTTTACAACAAAGAAGATGGAACATACAACCTTGTAGGAGAAGGCGTTGTAAGAACTTCTGCTGAAATGGTTGATTGGTACGAGCAACTTTGTGACAAATATCCTATCATCTCAATCGAAGATGGACTTGACGAAAACGATTGGGCAGGTCATAAGTTATTGACAGAACGTCTTGGTAAAAGAGTACAGCTCGTTGGAGATGACCTATTCGTAACGAATACAGAAAAACTTGCACGTGGAATTGAAGAAGGGGTTAGTAACTCAATCCTTATTAAAGTGAACCAGATCGGTACATTGACTGAAACACTTGATGCGATTGAAATGGCGAAACGCGCTGGATTTACAGCAGTTATTTCTCATCGTTCAGGCGAATCAGAAGATACAACAATTGCAGATATTGCAGTTGCAACAAATGCTGGTCAAATCAAAACAGGTGCACCATCCCGTTCAGACCGTGTTGCAAAGTACAATCAATTGCTTCGCATTGAAGATCAATTAGATAATACTGCGGAATATTATGGATTGAAGACTTTTTATAACTTGAAGAAATAAAATAGGTAACACAAAAAAACTCACTTCGGTGGGTTTTTTATTTTGGGGAAAATTAAGTTGGTAATAATTGAAGTATTTTGAATGTGGGAACAATTATTGGAAATAGACCGTCTGTCAGGTATAAAAGGGAATGTTGTGGATTGATAGTAAATTATGTTTTGCCATTCTAATTCGAAGACAAGACTAAAAGGAGAGAGAAGTTCATATGCTTAGTATGAAAGATTAACAATCAATGTATATATAAAGAGAATTAGATAATGCTATCTATATACGGTACCTATAAAAAGGGAGGAACACATATGGAAGATGAAATTAGTGTACAGAAAGTATTTAAAGTTATACGTGCAAATCTCTTACTAATAATAGGACTAGTTCTATTTTCGGTATCGCTCGTGGGTGGGTTAAGTTACTACGTTTTGCAACCCATCTACCAATCATCAACGCAAATCCTCATCAACCAGCAGAAAAGTGACGAAAGTCAGTTTAATACACAAGATATTCAAACCAATCTTCAACTCATCAATACGTACAATGTCATTATAAAAAGTTCAGTAATATTATCGAAAGTCATTGACGAACTAAATTTGGACATGTTACCGAGTCAGTTGGCTTCAAAGATTTCAGTGAGCAGTGAACAAAATTCACAAGTTATTAATGTAACTGTCCAAGACTCTAATCCACGCAAGACAGTAGAAATTGCAAATACAACAGCAGAAGTCTTTCAGAAAGAAATCAAAACACTAATGAATACAGATAATGTTCATATTCTGGCAGCGGCTGTTGACTTGAAAAATCCTGCTCCGGTAAAGCCGAATCCATTATTAAATATGGCAATAGCGGCTGTAATTGGATTAATGCTTGGTGTAGCGCTAGCATATTTAAGAATTTTATTAAATACGACTGTAAAAAATGAACAGGATATTGAGGAGTTTTTTGAGTTAGCAATACTGGGTGTGATAAGTCCAATAACAGATAAAGAGATAAATAAAACAAAAGAATTTGAACGAAGTAGGAAGGGGGAACGATTATGGGGAAAAAGAAAAAAAGGCGGATACAAACAGCGGCGCGTAAGCTTATAACACATGCTAATCCAAGATCCGTTATTTCGGAGCAATATCGTACAATTCGTACAAATATAAACTTTTCAATTCCTGATAAACACATACAGACGCTTTTAGTTACGTCTTCCTCAATAGGAGAGGGCAAATCCACATCTGCCGCCAATATCGCAATAGTATTTGCTCAAGCCGGGAAAAAAATCCTTCTTATCGATGCAGATATGAGGAAGCCAACAGTGCACCATACTTTTCAGATGACTAATATAAAGGGCTTATCAAATGTACTAACAAGGCAATGGGGTCTGGAAGATGTAGTGAAAAGTACAGAGGAAGGTATCGACATTATAACTTGTGGACAAATACCGCCGAATCCAGCGGAGCTTCTTGAGTTAAAATCGATGGACATTCTGATGAGTGAATTAAAAGTGAAATATGATTTTATTATTTTTGATGCCCCTCCAATTTTATCCGTAGCAGATGCACAAATATTAGCAAATAAATGTGATGGGACGATTCTTGTAATTAGCGCTGGAAAAACAGAGAAAGAACATCTTCGTAAGGCTATTGAAGTATTACAAAGTTCGAAAGCAAATATTTTAGGATCCATTTTGAATAATTACAAATTAGAAAAGAGTACCTATTACTACCAATACAGCGAAGCCGCTGAGTAAAGGGTGGAATCCAGATGATTGATATGCATAGTCATCTATTATTCGGTGTAGATGACGGTTCGAAAACAATTGATGAAACATCGCGCTTATTAGAGAAGGCAGTTGAAGAAGGAATTACAAATATTATTGCTACACCACACGCATTTAGCCCGCAATTTCACGTTCCGGTTGACGTGATTGAAAAGCAAATGAATCTAATTACTGAATGTATACGAACTGAGGACTATCCGATAACAGTTCACACGGGTCAGGAAATTAGGCTTCATGAACATATCCTAGAAAGTATTATTAGCGGAGAAGCGATACCCCTTGCGAATTCTCGTTATGTTCTATTAGAACTTCCTTCTTACTCAGTCCCAGCTTACACCAGCCATGTGATTCAATCTATTCTCTCTCTAGGAAAAATTCCAATTGTAGCACATCCAGAAAGAAATTATGCAATAGCGAACAATCCAGAACTTTTAGAGCGGCTTGTTCAACAAGGAGCACTTGCACAAATAACTGCAGGAAGTATAGTGGGACACTTTGGAAAAGGCATTCAAAAATTATCACTTCGTTTAATCGAATCGAATTTGATTCATGCCTATGGATCAGATGTTCATAACTTAAATACAAGGCCATTTATGTTTAACAAAGGGCTTGATTATCTAGAGAAAAAGAAACACTACGAAATTGTAAATATACTGCTTGAAAACAATGAAAGAATTATTAAAGATAAGCTCATTATCATGCTAGAACCGGAGACGCCTATTACAAAGAAATGGTGGAGGCTAATAGGATGATGTGCGACCCACAATACATCGACCTTGTTACTCTGCAATGGTCGTCATAGAACGCGAAATTACATTAGAAGATGTAACAGTAAACTTGTTCGAGAGGGTGTGATATCTGCAATGTCAGTCAAAAAAAGAATGAGCTTTCTCGTTATTATTGATTCTATAATTGTCTTGTTATCTATCTATTTAGGGTATTTTATTTTGCATCCGGACATCAATATATTAACAAATATAACGTTATTAGTAAGCGTGTTGACAATACAAATTGCACATCACTTTTTCGCTTGGCAATTTGGACTCTATAGAAAGGCCTGGTCCTACGCATCCATTGGAGAACTAAAGTCTATTTTTCAAGCTGTCACTTCAACAATAGTTGTAGTTATGGTAGTTCAATTAGCTTTTTTACAAAGTATATCTTTACGTGCTCTTATCCTTACATGGATGATGCATATCCTTTTAATAGGCGGATCAAGATTATCATGGAGACTTATGCGAGATACAATCAACCAACATAATGGGAAAGCAATCACTCGAACAATGATTGTCGGGGCGGGTCAGGCAGGAACTATGATTGCACGCCAAATCCTTCAAAATCCAGATTCGGGAATGAAACCTATTCTTTTTATTGATGATGATCATACAAAAGCTGGTTTAGAAATTTACGGTCTTAAAGTCGTAAAAGGTACAAATCAAATTTCCGAGTTATCAATTGACAATCAGATAGAAAAAATCATAATTGCAATTCCTTCTTTATCAAAACAAGAAATGGAAAAGTTATCCGAAATATGTATCAATACAGGTATAAAAACACAAACAATCCCACGTATAGAAGATCTGATAACCGGTAAAGTTTCAGTGAATGACATGCACGATGTAAAGATAGGGGACCTTCTTGGTAGGGAGGAAATTGAGCTTAATATGGAAGCGATTTCGGACAAGTTAACTGGTAAAACGATTCTTGTCACAGGGGCTGGTGGTTCTATTGGTTCTGAGATTTGCCGCCAAGTATGTAAATTCAGTCCAAAACGTATTATTCTCTTAGGTCATGGAGAAAACTCGATTTACAACATTGACATTGAATTAAGAAAAAGTATATCAACATATATAGAAATCGTTCCAGTTATAGCCGATGTAAAAGATCGGATGAGGATATCAGATATCGTGAGCGAATATATGCCGGACGTTATCTACCATGCCGCGGGACATAAGCACGTCCCTTTGATGGAAGAAAACCCCATGGAAGCAGTCAAAAATAATATATTCGGCACGAAAAATATTGCAGAAGCCGCTGATACATTTGGCATACCACACTTTGTTATGGTCTCGACCGACAAGGCAGTCAACCCACCAAACGTGATGGGTGCCACAAAACGTATTGCAGAGATGATTGTACAAAATCTTGCGAAGGATAGTAAAACAAACTTCGCAGCAGTTCGGTTCGGAAATGTATTAGGTTCACGTGGAAGTGTAATTCCATTATTTACGCGGCAAATTCAACAGGGAGGACCAGTCACTGTGACAGATCCAGAAATGACAAGATATTTTATGACCATACCAGAGGCTTCACGGCTCGTAATTCAAGCGGGTATGCTAGCCACCGGAGGTGAGGTATTCGTGTTAGATATGGGGGAACCCGTTAAGATTATGGATCTGGCAAAAAACCTTATAAAATTATCAGGCTATGACGAAGATGAAATCAATATTGAATTTACTGGGATTCGACCAGGTGAAAAGTTATTTGAAGAGTTATTGAATGAGAACGAAATTCAAAGTGAACATATATTCCCGAAAGTATTTGTAGGTAAAGCAGTTCCAATTAGTAAGAATGAGATGAATATCCTACTTGAAAGTCTTCTAGATATGGATGAAAGAGATGTTAAAAAAGTAATTGTAGAATTAGTAAACCGAAAGACTGTAGTAAAAGATGCAATTGTTTCAGTTGGATAAATGATGAATTAAAAACAGAACCTAAATTTGTATTTAGTAATATAGTCTACCGAAAAGGACTGAGCATATGTTTACTAATAAAACTCTACTAATAACTGGCGGAACAGGTTCATTTGGAAACGCAGTCATGGAGCGATTTCTTTATACTGAAATCAAAGAAATAAGAATTTTTTCCAGAGATGAAAAAAAACAAGACGATATGCGAAAGTACTACAATAATGAAAAGTTGAAATTTTATATTGGTGATGTTAGGGACAAACCTAGTCTTAAATATGCAATGAACGATGTAGATTATGTATTTCATGCCGCTGCACTTAAACAGGTACCCTCATGTGAGTTTTATCCAATGGAAGCGGTGAAAACAAATGTATTGGGAACTGAAAATGTGCTCAACGTATCAATAGAATTCGGAGTTAAAAAAGTCATTTGCCTATCAACGGATAAAGCAGCATATCCAATCAATGCAATGGGGATTTCAAAAGCAATGATGGAGAAAGTTTTAGTAGCAAAATCTAAAACAGTTTGTCCTGAAAAAACACTTATTTGCGGAACTCGATATGGCAATGTAATGGCATCAAGAGGTTCGGTCATTCCGTTATTTGTTGAACAAATAAAAAGCGGAAAGCCACTAACAATCACCGATCCCATGATGACACGTTTTCTAATGAATTTGGAAGATGCAGTGGAATTGGTAGTATTTGCTTTTCATAATGCAAATGCAGGAGATATTATGGTTCAAAAATCACCTGCCTCAACAATTGAAGATCTTGCTCAAGCGTTAAAGGAAATATTCGAAGTTACCAATGAAATTCAAGTAATTGGAACACGACATGGAGAAAAGCTTTATGAAACGTTATTAACGAGAGAAGAATATGTTGTTGCAGATGATTTAAATGGATTTTACCGGGTTCCAGCTGATAATCGTGACTTGAATTATGAAAAGTATTTTGATCAGGGTTATAAAGAGTTATCTACCGACGAAGAATATAACTCGCACAATACCAAACGGTTAAGCATTCCAGAGATTAAGGATAAGTTATTGGAACTTCCTTATATTCAAAATGAATTAAGAAGTATATTCAGTATGAATTGAGAGGATGAATGTCAAAGTGAAGATTCTTGTAACAGGTGCCAATGGTTTTCTTGGAAAGAACCTTATTGCCGAACTGAACAACAAAGGCTATACCAATATACTATCCTTTAGTAGAGATAATACGTTAGATGAACTTGATAAATACACAAAAGAATGTGAATTTGTTTTCCACTTGGCTGGTGTCAACAGACCGAAAAGTAGCGTCGATTTTATGACTGGGAATGCCGGATTGACTGAAAGATTACTATCTTTACTACAGAAGAATGAAAATGATTCGCCGGTGTTAATTAGTTCATCGAGCCAGGCAGATTTAGAAAATCCTTATGGTAAAAGCAAAAAGATAGCTGAGGAACATGTGTTTTCACACTCTAAAGAAAGTAAATCAAAAGTGATGGTTTATCGCCTACCGAATGTTTTTGGAAAATGGAGTAGGCCAAATTATAACAGCGTCGTTTCTACGTTTTGTTATAACATCGCCAGGGATGAGGAAATTCAGATTAATGATGTTAAATCTTCAATTACGCTATGTTATATCGATGATGTAATTAATGAATTTATTAATGCCCTTAATGGGAATGAGACACAAACAGGATCATTTTGTGAAGTTCCAATTTCTTATCAAATTACTCTGGGAGATTTGGCAGAAAAAATTTATACATTCAAACGCAATCGAGAGACGTTAATAATGCCATCGCTTGAACATGAATTTGATAAAGCGCTGTACGGTACTTATTTGTCCTACCTGGAACAAGATGACTTTTCATATGTATTAAAGAAAAATACAGATGAACGCGGATGGCTAGCCGAATTTATGAAGTCAAAAAGTATGGGACAAATATTCATATCAAAAACGAAACCTGGCATCACAAGAGGGAATCACTGGCACCACACGAAAGTAGAAAAATTTCTCGTTATCCAAGGAGAAGCTGCAGTTCGATTTAGAAAAATTGATGAGAATGAAGTAGTTGAATACAAGGTTGATGGCGAGAAACCAGAAGTAATAGATATTCCAGTGGGCTATACACACTCAATTGAAAACATAGGCGAAGGCGAACTTATTACATTGTTTTGGGCGTCCGAGATATTTAATTCCAATAAACCAGACACCAGTCTTTTGGAGGTGAAATAACTGTCTAAATTAAAGGTAATGACAATTGTAGGCACTCGGCCCGAAATTATTCGCCTATCTGAAACGATAAAAGCATGTGATCGCTATTTTGAACATGTGCTTGTTCATACAGGGCAAAACTGGGATTATACGTTAAATCAAGTTTTTTTCGAGGAGTTCGGTTTAAGGGAACCGAATCATTATTTAAACGCGGCGGCTGAGAATTTGGGCGAAACAATGGGCAATATCATTGCGAAATCGTATGAAGTATTGGTAAAAGAATTACCTGACGCCCTTCTGATTTTGGGGGATACAAACAGTTGTTTATCCGCTATTTCAGCCAAAAGACTGAAAATACCTATCTTTCATATGGAGGCTGGAAACCGCTGTTTTGATCAAAACGTTCCGGAGGAGATAAACCGTAAGATTGTGGATCATATAGCAGACATTAACCTTTCTTACACCGAACATAGCAGAAGGTATTTACTTTCAGAGGGAATTCGTAAGGAGCACGTCTTTGTGACCGGATCCCCATTGGCAGAAGTATTGCAGAAAAACATGGAAAGCATTATGAGTAGCAATGTGTTGTCTGAACTAGAGTTGGAAAAAGAAAAGTACATTTTAATTTCTGCGCATAGAGAAGAGAATATTGATGATGAAGAAAATTTCTATTCGCTTATGAATGCAATCAATCAAATTGCAGAAAAATATGAAATACCTATAATCTATTCAACACATCCAAGAAGTTGGAAAAGAATCGAAGAGCATGGATTCGAATTCCACCCACTTGTTAGGCAATTAAAGCCTTTTGGTTTTTTTGATTACAATCATTTGCAAATGAATGCCTTTGTTGTTCTATCTGATAGTGGAACACTTTCGGAAGAGTCGGCAATTCTAAACTTTCCAGGTGTCTTAATTCGAACATCTACGGAGCGTCCTGAAGTGTTGGATAAGGGAACGGTTGTAATTGGGGGAATTAGGGGGACGGAAATTATTCAAGCCGTCGATTTAAGTTGTGCTATGAGGGAAAGCAACGAGGAAACATATATTGCTCATGATTATAAGGATGAGAATGTATCTGTGAAAGTAGTTAAAATTATTCAGAGTTACACAAAAGTAGTTAATAAAGTTGTTTGGGGAAAATTTAGATGAAAATACTATTGTTATCTCCATTACCGCCTCCAGCAGGAGGTATAGCAACCTGGACAAAACTGTACATGGATTCTTACCCGGCAAAGAAAAATAGAGTAGATATAGTTAATACTTCTGTAAGAGGAAATAGGGTCGAAAACTTTTCAGAGATGAGATTGGTAGACGAGTTTGGAAGGATAAAAAAGATATTCAGTGAATTAGACTCTTTTATATCAGATAAAAGATATGAAATTGTTCATATAAATACTTCGTGTTCTAAACTTGGATTAATTAGAGATTATTTATGCGCATTAAAAGTAAAAAGGAAAAATATTAAAATTGTCATTCACTTTCATTGTGATACTAGTTTTATGGTTAAAGGCAAATTTCAAGAGTTTTTTTTAAGAAAGATTTGTAAAGCTGCAGACGAACTCTTTTGTTTGAATATATCATCTCAAAACCATATCAGAAAAGTTACAGGAAAACATAGTAGCATTGTACCCAATTTCTTTGATCAAAATTTAATAAACAACTTAAATGAAATGAAAATATCGGATCAAATTAGAAATGTAATTTATGTGGGACATATTGTTAAAATGAAAGGTTGCGTAGAAATTATCGAAGTCGCAAACAAAATGTCTGCTATAAATTTTAAAATGATAGGACATTTAAGTGAAGAAATTAAAAATATTCCGGTTTCTAGTAATGTTGAGTTCTTAGGAGAATTATCTAAGGACGATGTACTTTTCCAAATGAACAATGCTGATTTATTACTTTTTCCAAGTCATACGGAAGGTTTTCCAAATGTCATTCTTGAAGCGATGGCTTGCGGATTACCTATTTTATCCACATCCGTTGGAGCTATACCAGAAATGCTCGAGGATAAAGGTGGTCTATTTGTTGAAGTAGGGGACATAGAGGGAATGGTGAATGCAATTAATAAGATGAATAGCAAAGAATTAAGGCTTCTAATGTCTAAATGGAACAAGCAGAAGGTCAAGAATAGTTATTCTATTGATATCGTTATGAATAAAATAATGAAAAAGTATATAGGGATGAAAGAGGTAATAGTGAAGTGAAATTCAAAGTCTATGTGGTTATTACTAAACATTGTTTCTGATTTATGAAGATGAGATCAAGTTTTTTCTCAGTAGAAATCCTGACATATGTACTGAGATGTAAAAAAATCACACTAAACGGATGCTTATATGCAGGAAGAGTAAAGGGAAGGGTCAAATGGACATATTAATAATAACGTATTCACGATTACCAGAAGGTGATGCAGAAGCTGTTCGATTGAATACCTATGGAAAATTATTCAGAGAAAATGAACACAATGTTTCATTTGTTGGTATGGGGTATCATGAGTTCCAAAAAGAGTATTACTTTGATGGATTTAAATATGTTTCTTTAAGAAAAGAATCTAACAATATAATTGAAAAAATGTATTATTACCTAAGTTATAAAAACAGGTTAAAACAATTCTTATTAACATATATCAAATCAAATAAAGTAGACGTGATTTTATTTGCAGACTTACCACTAAGTGCAATCAACTTTTTGAAAACCTTTTGCAATAAAAGACGAATCCAACTGATATCTGATTGCGTTGAATGGTATTCCCCGGCGCAATTTAAGTTGGGAGTATTTTCTCCAGCTATGATACTAAAAAATGTTGAAAATAGATTTATTATTAATCGCGATATTAAAGTTATTGGTATAAGCAAATTCCTATCTACTCATTTTAGAAAAAGGGGTTGTTTTTGTATAAGGATACCGGTCATATTGGATGTCGAAAATCAATCACATTCAAAAAATCTCAACCCTACTAAGTTAACAATTCTATATGCAGGCTCTCCTGGAAAGAAAGACTATGTTTATGAAATGTTAAAAGGGGTTTTATTACTTGAAGAAAAAAAAAGAAATAGGCTGAAGATTGTTCTAGCCGGAGTAAGTGTTGAAGATTCAAGAGGCATGTTTGGAATAGATGACTTAGAAAAATTAAGTAATTGCGTGGAGTTTCTTGGAAGGATCGAAAGAAAAAAAGTTTTGAATGAGCTCACCAAAGCAGATTTCACAGTTTTACTACGCTCTCCATTAAAAAGATACGCAAAAGCGGGATTTCCAACAAAAGTTGTAGAAAGTTTATCTACTGCGACACCGGTTATTCTGAATCTAACTTCTGACTTGAAGGATTATATTAAAGACAAGCAAGAGGGATTAATAGTTAAAGACTGTTCAGCAAAGTCCTTTGCTGACACATTAGAGATTGCATTGGATTTATCTTTAGAAGAGAGAAAAACAATGGGAAACAACGCAAGACAATGCGCCGAAAGAAGCTTTGATTACAGAAAATATCAACTTGAATTAAATAACTTTCTTGGTGAGGTAAGATAAAGAAATTTATAGCGTGGGGATATTATCATCGCATAACAATCAGTTGTCTAGCACACCTATCATCATCGATTTAAAGGGAACTAATTACGATATGAGGAGAACACTAAGACTTATGAAAATAGATTAGTGAGGGTAATTATATGATGATAAATGCAGAAGAAATTCGGTCAGAATTGGTTTTTAACAATCACAAAGATTCTCCGAACTATATAAATCAAGCTGTTATCATTCTGTTTTGTGTTTGGATGACTTGGCCGTATTTAAATTTTAAAATGGGAGCATTTGCTGCCGCTGCAATTTTATTAGTGTGGGTTATTACAACAGATTATCGCTGGTTTATTAAGGCCTGGCCAAAGGATCAACTTTTAATTGTAGTTTGGTTTATATTCTTTATACCTTATTTAATTACAGGGGATTTTATGTATGGTGCTCTAGAGCCTAGAGGGGCATTTGTAAGCTTTGTTTTATTTACTGTAGGCATTTTTATCAATCACTACTACATGTTCTACAAAAAAGATTTTGTTACATTGGGAAGAATAGCGCTTATATCCATAATTATGTACATTGTGGGGGCATTTCAAACTTTTAAAGGTTTATTAGCGCATCCATTGGCTTCACGATCGTTAGCGACCGGCATCGATGCCATGCAAGATATTTATTTATCTTTGGGGATAGGTGGATTTGGATATATATATAGCTCGGTATTTATTTGTATTCTAAGTCTATTCCTAGTAACAAAAAGAATACCGAAAAATAATAAAACTTATAAAGTACTATCACTAATGTTATTTGTTTTATTAGGTTTAATGATAACTCAGGCATCCTATACAATTGCTTTGTTACTACTATTTATAGGTATTATCTTGGTGTTAAACATCAAAGGAAAAAAGAGTTTAATTGTCGGAGTTTACTTTGCGATAATACTTCTTATCATACCCAAAAGAATATTTGGAAACTTTTTCATTAATGTTTCAAATATTTTTAAGGATAATGAAACACTAAGTATAAAGTTTATGGACCTTGCTCAAGGATTTCTTATAGGTGATGCAGGCGTACAGACAAGTTATAGGCTTGAGCTTTATATGATATCCTTTAAAACATTTTTAAGTAATCCATTGTTTGGTATATACGGTCCGTTGGGAAAACAAATGAATGCAAATATTGGGGGGCATTCTGGATGGCTAGATTTAATGGCTTTTTACGGCATCTTTGGATCAATTCCCTTGTTTTTAGGAATACTCTTTAATTTTAGGAAACAACTCTCATTTTATTCAGGTACACCCTATTATTATTTCTTATTGACAGTACAAGGTTTATTTTTATTTTTCGGTTTTATTAATCCAATAATTTATATTTATCAAATTGGTTTTGTGTTATTTGTTATTGCGCCATCCTTACCAATGTTGCCCTATGCATTTGGCATGCGGAACAAACCTAGTAGCTATGGTTAACGAATAACATTATTTACTTTAAGAAAATAGTACGGGAGGGGGAATTAGATGAATATATTATGGCTTACTAATATCCCATTACCTGAAGCTAGTCTGTTAATGAATGAAAAACCTACTCCATTTGGAGGTTGGCTAATTAATACATCTGAAGTGTTATCTAGTAAAAGTGATTTTGAATTGTCGATTGCTTTTCCGCTAAATGGCCGAAATAGTGTAGGGATAATGCGAGGGGAAAAAAGAAGTTACTATTCATTTCCAGCTATAAATAATAGGAACCGTGCATTAATTAATAATAATAAATACCTTGAAGAAATAATAGACATATCTAAACCGGATATTGTACACATTTTCGGTACCGAGTATGCTCATAGTCTTGCCATGGTTAATATATGTAAAAAGAAAAATGTAAAAGCGGTTATATCTATCCAAGGACTAGTATCTGTAATTGCTAAGCATTACATGGCTAGTTTGCCATTTAATGTTCAGAAAAGTGTTACCTTCAGGGATTTCGTAAAACAAGATAATTTAAAACAGCAACAAAGAAAGTTTGTCCAAAATGGAGAGTATGAGGTTAAGGCGATAAATAAAATAGACCATGTAATAGGACGTACAACTTGGGATATGGCATGTACCGAACAAATAAACCCAAACGTACACTATCATTATTGCAATGAAACTCTTAGAGAAGCGTTTTATAAACATACTTGGAATATCAATAAATGTGAAAAACACTCTATTTTTATTAGTCAAGGTAGCTATCCGTTAAAAGGTCTTCACTTTATGCTCGAGGCGATGCCGATAATACTAGAACGGTTTCCAGAAACTAAATTAATTATAGGCGGGAATAACATAACAAAAGTTAATACTTTAAAAGATAAGCTTAAAATATGTTCATATGGGAAGTATATTCGAAAATTAATTATAGAAAAGGATCTCCAATCAAAAGTTTTTTTTACAGGTGTATTAAATGAAGAGAAAATGTGTGAACAATATTTAAAAAGTAATGTTTTTGTTTGTCCTTCATCCATTGAAAATAGTCCTAACTCCTTAGGTGAAGCAATGATACTTGGAGTACCTTGTGTTGCCGCAGATGTTGGAGGGGTATCGGATTTAATTAAACATCAAGAAGAAGGATTTGTGTATCAATCTGATGCACCGTATATGTTAGCGCATTATGTAAATAGAATATTTACTGATGAAAATTTGGCGATTAAATTATCAGAGGAATCAAAAAAAAGAGCGGAAAAAACTCATGATAAAACAGAAGTAATCAATAAGATAATACGTATCTATAAGCGTGTTGTTTACTGAACAAACAAGTAATTTTATTTGTCGGTCGACAGAATCTAATAAATTGAGGTGAGATATATGCGAAGAAAACTAGTTTTTATCAGTAATATGGCAGCACCTTATCAAGTGAAGTTTTGTTATTCTTTACAAAGTTATTTCGACACAGAGTTTTGGTTCTATGTAAAAAGAGAAGAGGATCGACCTAAGTGGTGGGAAATTCAACTCGGGGAAAAATGTAGAGTGTTAAAAATGTCAGGAACAATACCCAAAATAGGCTATTATTCAGTAGGCGTTTTTTATGATTTAATTCGATTTAATCCGGATATTATCATTCTTGGCGGATTTATGAATTGGCATTGGCTTATATTAAATTATGCGAAACTATTTAAAAAGAAGGTGATTTTTATGAGTGAATCACTTAGGTATGTAAAAAACGACTATGAGGACTCCGATACCTTGATGACACAAGAAAATTCAAAGGCAGTCTTAAGGAAAATTAGAAGAACGTTCGATGGTGCAGATTTATATCTAGGAATGGGTGCAAAAGCAGAAAGTCAGTTTATTAAGGAGATAGGCTTTGAAAGAGAAAAAGTATCGTGGACTAGTTATCCACAGGATATCGAAGCGTATTATAAGCATCCTTTAAGATCAGAAAAGAAGCAAAAAAATTATAAAATCCTTTTTGCAAATCGATTAATTGATAGATATCAACCTCTTTTTGCATTAGAGGTTTTCCTTGAAATAAATTCAAAGTACCCCAATACAGAACTAATCATGAACAGTGAGGGACCACTTAAATCGAAATGCATTCAGTATATTAAAGATAAAAAAATGAAGAATGTCTCATTTTTGGAGGGAATTGATGCTTGGGACAATATGCATTTAATCTATAAGAATGCAGATATCCTAATACTTCCCGCTACGTATTCAAATGGAAATGGAACAATAATTGAAGCAAGTGCCTCTGGTATGGGAGTTGTAATAAGTAATAAAATCAATAACATGGAAAAGCACTCCATTGATAAAGAAAACTGTTTCATTTGTGATTTAAATGTAGGTAGCTTTGTAACTGCAATTTCTACTTATATAAATAATCCTAAATTATTCATTGATCATGGAGTATTGAGTAGAAAATTAGTAGAAGGAAGCAGAAATCAATCTTTAGCAAAAAAGTATTTCGAACTAATCGAAAGTTATTGTTCTTAAATGATTCATGCAAATGCAAAATTACTAGTGAAAAATAACATTGTAAATATAAAAAACTCATTATTTTTTTTAGCACCATCAGTTATTGCTCTGTTTATTAACCTTTTTACTTTTCCAATATTTTCGAGAAATATGACATCCCACGATTTTGCCGTTATGGGATACTTTGAATCTATAAGCCAAATATTTCTACCGGTTATGAATTTGTCATTTTATTCATACTACATGAAAGATTTTTTTAAGCGAACACCAGAAGAAAATAAAACGGTACAAGTAACTTTAATGATTTTCCTTACTGGGTCAAATTTAATACTTGTTAGTGTAGGTTTATTGTTACTATTTACTTATTTCGAGCTTGCCAATGTTAGTTTCCCATTGTTTCCCTACGCATTAATATCACTATCTACTATTTATTTTATGACATATGCAGCATTTTTGGGGATTGAATACAAAATGAGAAAAGAAGGATTTAAATTTTTTGCACTTCAATGTATTAGCATCCTAATTCCTATTTCAATTAGTTTATATTTGGTTGTAAATCTAGGGTTAGGTGCAATTGGGAAAATGACAGGACTCTTAATAGCGCAGTTGTTAATTGGTATTCTTGCTTTTAAATTATTATATAAAAAGATTAAGTTTGATTTTAAAATAATAAAAAAAGCCTTAGTTTTTGGCTACCCACTTATTATCGTAGCTTTATTGGATTTTCCGACACTCTATCTCGATAGTATAATTTTGGAAAGACAAAACAATGTAAATAAATTTGCATTGTATAGTATAGGACTAAAGATGGCTGGAATTATCTTTATGTTAGGATCGGCGGTTTATCAAGCGTTTGAGCCGGACTTTTATAAGTTTGTTTCTCAAAAGAGAATAAAGAAGTTTGCACAAAGTACGATCTTAGTGTTTGGTTTTTTATTTATTATAAACATAGGGTTTACTGTGTTTTCAAAAACTATAATTTCATTGCTAACAAGCGATCAATATACGGATGCATATCAATATGCAAATTTAATAATTTGGAGTAATTACTTTCTATTACTATCCTATTTATTAGGAGTTATTATGATTGTGCAAAATAAAACTAAATTATTAATGTACAGGAAATTCATTTTAGTCCCAATAGGAATCATCGTGTTTTTCGTATTCATTGATCAATGGCAGTTTATTGGTGCAGGTTATGCAAAGATAATAATTAACCTTTTTAACTGTGTATTATTAATATGCTTTATTATTTCGTCATCCGGGGGAATTAAGAAATTTAACAAAGTTATTGTATCCACACTTCTGAATAAAAGTAGTTAAAGTAGCTTCTCAAAAAAAAATCGGATGAATGGATTACTAAAAGAAAGGGGTGGATTACTACGAAAATTGCAATTGGATGCGGATAGGTAGTAGAAAATATATGGAGGGCTGAAATGCATGAAAGTATTATTACTTACACTGAGCTATCCAGAAGACGAAGATGAAACAAATATATATACAGATTTAATGCAGGAGTTTAAAAGAAATGGGCATGACGTTACTGTAGTTTGTCAAAGAGAAAGAAGAAGTGGAAAAGCAACGGATATTTGTAATCATAATGGAATACCTGTTCTAAGAGTTCGTACAGGAAATTTAACACAAACGAAAATTCTAGAAAAAGGTATTAGTATTTTGACGCTGGAAATCCAATTTATAAATGCACTTAAAAAGCATTTGAAAGACGAAGAATTTAATCTGGTTTTGTACTCAACTCCACCGATTACATTTGAAAAAGTAATAAAATATATCAAAAAAAGTACGGGGGCAGCAACCTATTTATTGTTAAAGGATATTTTTCCACAAAATGCCGTCGACATCGGTTTAATAAAGGAAAATAGTTTGATTCATAAATACTTTAAAATAAAAGAGAAAGAACTTTATGAAATAAGTGATCGCATCGGTTGTATGTCGGAAGGGAATAAGAGATTTTTATTGAGGAGCAATTCAGAAATACAAGAACAGAAAGTAGAAGTTAACCCAAATACCATATTGCCAAGCAAGTTAGTAGAAATGGATAAAGAGTATGAGATTAGACAATCTTATGGTATTCCTGTTGACTCGATTTTATTTATATATGGAGGAAACCTAGGGAAACCACAAGGAATTGAATTCATGATAAAAACAATGCATCAATATAGAAATAATAAAAAAGTTTATTTCTTGATAGTAGGGTCTGGTACAGAATACGGAAGAGTTGAAAAGTATTTAGAGGATGTAAAACCTAGCAATATTCGACTTGAAAGATTTATACCTAAAATTGAATTCGATGTTCTTGTGAAAAATTCGGATATAGGGTTGATTTATCTAGATAGTCGTTTTACTATCCCTAATATTCCGTCAAGGTTAACAGCCTATATGGATAATGCAATACCTGTCCTAGCAATTACAGATGAAAATACTGATCTCAAGGAAATAATATTTACTGCCAAATGCGGGTACTTCTCCCCGTCAGGTAATATAGATCAATTTGTTGTCGTAATGGAAAAAATCTTACTTGAAAAAGAATCACTACCCCTACTAGGGAGAAATGGCAGGAAGTACTTGAAAGAAAACTTCCACGTGTCAAATTCATACCGTATTATTATGCAAAAGTTTATCAGTTAACTAATAAAAGATAGGAAGTGTTAATAACCTTAATGGTAAGAATATTTGATGTTTTTGTCAGCTTAATTGCTCTTTTAATTACTTCACCACTCATTCTATTGATTGCACTACTCATCCGCTTCCAAAAGGGTTCCCCAGTATTATTCAAACAACAAAGGCCAGGACTGCATGCTAAACCATTTACCATTTACAAGTTTCGGACAATGACAAACGAGTGTGATGAAAACGGAGAATATTATCCAGATGAAATGAGAATCACACCACTTGGAAATATTTTAAGAAAGTTAAGTTTGGACGAGTTGCCACAACTTTGGAATGTATTATGTGGGGAAATGAGTTTAGTGGGACCCAGACCATTACTGATGGATTATTTGTCTTTATATAGTGATAGACAAGCGATTCGTCATGAAGTTCGTCCTGGTGTTACCGGGTGGGCTCAGATTAATGGTAGAAACTCAAAAAGTTGGGAAGAAAAATTTGAAGATGATATATGGTATGTCGAAAATTATTCGCTTAGGTTGAATATTAAAATTCTGTTCCTTACTATTTATAAAGTTATTAAATCTGAAGGAGTTAATCAGTCAAGCTCGTTGACCATGGAGACATTTAACGGAAACATTAAGGCTCCGTTCGAAGAATAATTCAAAGTAGATAGGACTAGGGGGATGACATGAATATACTAATAACGAGTATAGGTAGAAGGGTCAAATTGGCACAGTATTTTAAAATGGAACTAGCGAAAATAGAGGGATCCCTAATTACATCTGATTTAGATTGTAACGCGCCAGCTCTTTATTTTTCTGAATTTAATTATACAATATCCCAAATTTTTTCCGATAGTTATGTGGAGGAATTAATAGAAATTTGTAAAAAGCATAATATCTCTGCCGTATTGACTTTAATCGATCCGGAATTGGAAATCTTGGCAGCAAATGAAGAAAGATTTGCGAAGGAAAAAATTAAGATAATAGTATCAGAACTAGAAACGATTAAAATGAGCTTTGATAAATTTGAAGCTCATAACTTTTTATCTAACAAAGGTTTATATGTAGTTCCAACGTTTATTGATAAGCAGATACTTTTAACTAAAGTTCATACGGGAGAGTTTGAATTTCCTTTAATTTTAAAACCTCGATCGGGCAGTGCTAGTAAGGGTTTTGCATTAGTAAATAATGCATCGGTACTCGAGGCAATTGATAACTCTAAAAAAGAGTTAGTGTTCCAACCATATTTTAAAGATAAGGAATTTGGAATAGACGTTTATATAGATCTAATAACTGGTAAATTGGTGAATTTATTTATTAAAGAAAAGATGTTAATGCGGTCTGGTGAAACAGATAAGTCTATATCGGTGCATAATGAACGGATAGAATCTCTTATCATAAAACTTATTCAAAAAACAAACTTTAGAGGACCAATTGATGTTGATGTTTTTGAGTATAAGGGAGAATTCTATATTTCAGAAATAAATCCTCGTTTTGGAGGAGGTTATCCACATGCTTTTGAGTGTGGAGTGAATTTCCCACAGTATATTATAAATAATATTCAAGGGCATGCCAATGAAGAGTATTCCGGTTTCACATACGCAGAAGGCAAAGTGATGATGAAGTACGATGATCTATTAGTTCGTTAAAAAAATCGAAAGAAAGTAGGCTGAAAATTGAATGAACGTATTTTACTATCTCCCCCTCATATGAGTGGAAATGAGCAAAAGTATATTTACGAAGCATTTGAATCGAATTGGATTGCACCTCTTGGGCCGAACGTAGATGAATTTGAGAAAGAATTTGCGGCATATATAGGAACTAAAGGGGCTTCATCATTGTCATCGGGAACAGCTGCCATACATTTGGCTCTTGAACTCATCGGTATAGGAGAAGGAGATATAGTATTCTGTTCGACACTTACGTTTGTTGCAAGTGCAAACCCGATACTTTATTTAGGGGCAGAACCGGTATTCATCGATTCTGAAGAGGAAACTTGGAATATGTCTCCGGTGGCTTTGACAAGAGCACTGGAAGAAGCGCATACAATTGGAAGACTTCCGAAAGCAGTTATAGTAGTAAACTTATATGGTCAAAGTGCTAAGTTAGATGAAATATTAGAGGTATGTAATAAGTATGGCGTTCCGACTATTGAAGATGCTGCGGAGTCACTTGGTTCACTTTATAAAGGAAAGAAAAGTGGGACGCTTTGTCACTTTGGCATTTATTCATTTAATGGCAATAAAATCATTACAACTTCTGCTGGTGGAATGCTTGTATCTAATGACCTTAATGCAATAGAGAGATCACGATTCTTGTCTGCACAGGCAAAGGACATAGCGCCGTATTATCAGCATAGTACAATGGGCTACAATTATCGGATGAGTAATATCCTCGCGGGAATTGGCCGAGCACAGCTTGAAGTACTGAATGAGCGAGTGAAGGCAAGGCGTCAGATATTTGACCGTTACGTTGAAGCATTGGGTGGTATTGAGGGGGTATGTTTTATGCCGGAATTGCCGGGAACGTATTCGAACCGTTGGCTGACGGCACTAACATTGGATCCTAAAGTTATTCAAATAACACCTTATGAGGTGATGAAAAGATTAGAACAGGAAAATATTGAAGCTCGACCTGTATGGAAACCACTCCATTTACAACCGTTGTTTGAAGGGTGTAAATTTTATCCGCATGAAGAAGGCGTTAATATTAGTGAGAAGTTGTTTGCAGAAGGGTTTTGTCTTCCTTCTGGTTCAAATCTGACGATGCAACAGCAAGATAGAATAATAACACTAATTGACCGTTTGCTAACGAAGTCTGAGGTGTTGGTAAACTAAATCATTCCAAATACGAGGACGCAGTTAAGAATCGAAAATATAGTCGAAACGCTTATTGATGATTTCTATATTTTCACAAAAGGTTGTATCTCCCCATAGAATTTGGTAAACTGAAGACTGTTGTAATGTTCTTTTCAGGGGGGAAACAAAATGTACACTTTGCTTATGACACTGCTAGTAATCGTATGCTTATCTCTTATTGGGGTTGTGCTTTTACAATCAGGATCTAGCGCAGGTCTTTCAGGAGCAATCTCTGGTGGAGCTGAACAGCTTTTTGGAAAACAGAAAGCTCGTGGACTAGATTTAGTTCTTCAAAGAGTAACCATTATACTATCAGTTTTGTTTTTCATATTAGCGATAGCCATTATGAAATACTAAATGAATAATGCCATTTTGCCTGACCTTTGAAAGGTCGGGTATTTTTTTACTTAATTAGCAGATGTGTATTCATTTCAAATTTGTAAAATAGGGTTTAAAATAAGGTTATAGGTAATCTTATTTGTGGAAAGGGTGTAACATATGAGAATATCACAACCCAAACCATTCTTTATTGAAAAAGGAAAGCGGGCGGTCTTACTGCTGCATGGATTTACAGGAACTTCAGCAGATGTTCGTATGCTTGGTCGTTTTCTTGAAAAGAAAGGGTATACTTCGCTTGCGCCTCATTATAAAGGACACGGAGTTCCTCCGGAAGAACTAATCGTCACAGGTCCGGACGATTGGTGGAAGGACGTTATTTCGGGGTACAATAAACTAATAGAAGCTGGTTACGATGAAATTGCGGTAGCTGGATTATCACTTGGTGGTGTATATTCACTAAAGTTAGGGTATAACAAGCCTTTAAAGGGAATTGTAACCATGTGTGCACCGATGTCGATGAGGACGACGGACATTATGTATAAAGGTGTTATTGATTATGCAACGGAATACAAAAGGTCTGAACGAAAAGACGATGAAACGATTGAACGTGAGATTGAAGCATTGCGCCAACAATCGATGCCTTCTCTTGAAGAATTTCACGATTTCATTAGCGGCGTTAGAAAAAACATTGAAAATATTTACGCTCCGGTTTTTGTAACGCAAGGATCAAAGGACGATGTGATTGATGTAAATTCTGCGAATGTTATTTATGAAAGTGTGGAATCCCCAATCAAACAAATGAAGTGGTATGAAGAATCGGGACACGTAATCACACTTGGTCCAGAGAAAGAACAACTTTATGAAGATGTTTTCAATTTCCTTGAATCACTAGACTGGAATGAGTGAATGATAAGAAAGACGGATAAGTTTTTAGAATAAAAGGAGGGATGAATTTGGATAACTTTGAATTAGATTTACAAGAGAAAATACTTTCAATAATGAAAGAAGAAGCATATAAGCCCCTTACTGTACAAGAAATTCAAGAAATAATGGGTTTCGAAGGCGCAGCAGAGTTTAAAGAATTAGTTAAGATGCTCGTCCAACTTGAGCAAAATGGAAGAATTATACGATCAAGGTCAAACCGTTATGGCTTGCCTGAACGTATGAATATGGTCCGTGGAAAGTTTATTGGTCATGCAAAAGGATTTGGATTTGTAGCCCCGGAAACTGAAGGAATGGATGATGTATTCATACCTCCGCATGAAGTAAACGGTGCTATGAACGGAGATATTGTACTTGTCCGAGTCACAAAAGGTTCATCAGGTGAGAGAAGAGAAGGTGAAATTACACGAGTTGTCGAACGTAAAACAACAAAAGTTGTAGGAATGTATCAGGATAATAAAGGATTTGGTTTTGTTATTCCTGATGATAAAAAACTTCCTATGGATATTTTTATTGGGAAAGGCGATTCACTTGATGCTGTAGATGGGCATAAAGTGGTCGTTGAAATAACGAATTGGCCGGATGATTTAAAATCAGCTACGGGCATGGTTGTTCAGATACTTGGTCATCGGAATGATCCAGGTGTTGATATTCTTTCAATTATCCATAAACATGGTATTGAAGTTGAATTTCCTACAGACGTTATGAACCAAGCAAATAAAATTCCTGCTGAAGTGCAGGAAAAAGATTTATTCAAACGCCGTGATTTACGCGAAGAACTGTCGATTACAATTGATGGTGCGGATGCGAAGGATTTGGATGATGCCATATCGGTATCTAAAAACGATAACGGAACGTACACTTTATCGGTCCATATATCGGATGTAAGTTATTATGTTACAGAAAATTCGCCAATGGATGAAGAAGCTTATAATCGGGGAACGAGTGTTTATTTAACGGACCGAGTCATTCCGATGCTACCTTATAAATTATCAAACGGTATTTGTTCGTTAAATCCAGGAGTGGATCGTTTAACATTGTCATGTAAAATGACGATAGATCGTGCAGGGAAAGTTATTGAACATGAAATATTTGAAAGTGTGATTCGCTCTAAAGAACGAATGACTTATACAGAAGTCTATAAAATCATTGATGAAAAAGATGAAGAACTAATAGAAAAGTATGAAGCGGTTGTTCCTATGATTAATCATATGGCTGAGCTTGCTGCAATACTGAAAAACAAAAGGATTGACCGTGGGGCTATCGATTTTGATTTTAAGGAATCTAAAATCATAGTTGATGATAAAGGATGGCCTTCGGATATTATCGTAGTGGAACGAACTGTGTCTGAACGATTAATTGAGGAGTTCATGCTCGCGGCAAACGAGACAATCGCAGAACATTTCCATTGGCTTCAAGTTCCATTTATTTATCGAATTCATGAAGATCCAAAAGCTGAAAAGCTACAACGATTCTTTGAGTTTTTGACGAATTTCGGAATAGTTGTTAAAGGGACTGGAAACTCGATTCATCCTCGCGCCTTGCAGGAGATTGTCGACTCGATTGAAGGTTTACCAGAAGCACCAGTAATTTCAACGATGCTTTTACGTTCAATGCAACAGGCGAAGTACTTTGATGAAAGTCTTGGACACTTTGGATTATCAACAGAGTTCTACACACATTTCACAGCACCAATCCGTAGATATCCTGACTTGATTGTTCATCGCCTGATTCGAACTTATTTACTTGAGAAAGATGTTTCTGCTAAAACAATTGCACATTGGGAGGCAAGGCTTTCTGAAATCGCTGCCCACACCTCTGAACGTGAGCGTCGCGCAGTTGAAGCAGAACGTGATACAGAATCATTGAAAAAAGCGCAATTCATGTTGGATAAAATTGGCGAAGAGTTCGATGGCATTGTTTCTTCAGTTACGAACTTTGGTTTGTTTATAGAATTGGAAAATACGATCGAGGGACTCGTACATGTTAGCAATATGACGGATGATTATTATCGATTTGATGATCGCCAGCTGATAATGATTGGCGAACATACAGGTAAACAATTCCGTCTAGGTGACGAAGTAACAGTTAAAGTTGTAGCAGTGAAACCAGAAGAGTCAGCAATTGATTTTGAACTCGTCGGAATGACGAAATCATTCCACCGCCCACGCAGAGAATCACCTAAAGTTATTCATGCAGGAAAGAAAAAAGAGGACAACAAAGGCGGAAGTTCTTCGACAAATGATAAAAAGAAAAGCGGCACGTACAATAAAAAGAAGAAGTTTTATGAAGATGTAGCTAAAAAACCGAAAAAGAGAATTAGAAAAAGAAAGTAACAGGGGTCGGCACATGCTGTCCCCTAGTGTCAAAGGGAGGGAAGCAGATGGCTAAGGGAAAAGGGAATGTTGTTGCAAAAAATAAAAAAGCATATCATGACTTTGCGATTGAAGAAAAGATTGAGGCGGGGATTGTACTACAAGGTACAGAAATCAAATCAATTCGAAGCGGAAAAGTCCAGTTACGGGAATCGTTTATTCAAATACGTAACGATGAAGCGTGGATAATAAATATGCACATTAGTCCTTATGAGCAAGGGAATCGATTCAATCATGATCCTACACGGACTAGAAAACTTCTGCTTCATAAGAGGCAAATTCGACAATTAATCGGTAAAACAAAACAGCAGGGTTATTCGATTGTTCCCATTATGATGTATTTAAAAGATGGGTTTGCAAAAGTTTTAATCGGAATCGGTAAAGGGAAGAAAGATTACGACAAGCGTGAGGATTTAAAGAGGAAAGAAGCGAAACGCGAAATGGGTCGAGTGTTTAAAGAAAATCAGCAACATTGATTTTTTGCTTAAAATAAGGTAAGATAGTCAATGTAGTCATGTTCAGTAACCTTAAAAAGGTCTTCCTGACAATCCCATAACGGGGGCGTTACGGATTCGACAGGGGTGGTCTGAGCTTGAGTTGCGCGTCGGAGGGCTCGGCTCCGTCAGAAACGGCACTTATAATAACAGGCAAAACAAACAACAACCTAGCATTCGCAGCGTAAGCTGTTGAATCTGCCTTGTAGTTACATCGCCCATGTGCTAATTGCAAGGCTCAACTTATAGTGGGATACGACGTCTGTTGCCATCTGAGGCAGACGGAAGAGATTCTCAGAAGTAGCGTACATGCCGCCCTGATTGTCGGCAAACTGATACGTGAAATCTAATAGACAATCTATACGCGTAGACGCTTAAGTAATTAGAGCCTCTGGACGCGGGTTCGACTCCCGCCGTCTCCATAGAAATATGGCTGATAATGTAGTCGTATTAATGGTTTTAGTAGAGTAGGGATATTGAACTCTTGTTCAATATCCCTATTTTTATTTCTGTTTTTAATGGATGCCTGTGTACGGCGCAATTCAGAAACGATTTGGAATCTTTTCAGAGTTGTTTGGTGCACAGGTGCGATAGACTAGAGAAGTAGGTGAACAAAGTGGGGAAGTATCAATTAGATAGCAAAGGTAAGGCATCTGTGACAAAGTATCATGAAAAAAACAAGCCTGCCCAATTTGATAAAAAGCAGCATCTTGAAAAATTGCGTGCGGAGTATTTGGAAAAAAAGAAAAAACAAACAGATAAATAGAAAGAAGATGAATCTTTCTATTACCAAACACGGATCAATGGCAAACTGATACGTGAAACGAATAGACAATCTATCCGCTTGGACAATTAGATCCTAGGCGCGGGTTCACTCCATAGAAATGTGTATGAAAATATAGTTGTATTAAGAAGGATATTGCCAAGGAGATTAAATTCCTTGGCAATATCCTTTTTTGATTTATGAACTAAACATAGAAATTAGCGTAGTTATGCCTTGGTCACAAAGAGGACTTGCTATCAAATTTTTCTGTTTTCTACCGATATACTTATTAAGTAGTTAGAAAAATACAGAAAAGGAGGAAGCAAAATGAAGATAATACCGAACCAACCTGCTAGTAGAATCCCTAAAAGTAGTGAGCCTGCATCGGTTAGACAAGATACTGTGAAAGAAAACGAGCGGTCGAACAACAAACAAATCGATAAGTACATCCCTTCTAACAAAGAACAAAGCGTAGTGTATGAGAAGCCAACGTACAAGGTAGATACGAATACGATTAATCGCTTAAAAGCGGAGAGCGAGAAAGCATATGAGCACTTGCGTAACTTAGTTCATGAGCTTTTAGAAAGGCAAGGTTTAAAATTTAATGATGTGGCAAGCGAAGATAAGGAATTCTTTGTAGACGATCAATCTCGTTTGGAGGCACAACAAGCTATCGGTGAGGGCGGGGCATATAGTCCTGAAATGGTTAGTGATCGTATAGTGGAGTTTGCCAATGCAATTTCCGGTGGCGATAAAAGTAAATTTGATCAGTTAAAAAATGCAATTGAGGATGGCTTTAAAGAAGCAAAGGAAATGTTAGGTGGAGTGCTTCCGGATATTTCACAGAAAACGTATGATTTAGTGATGGAGAAGTTGAACGAATGGAAAGAATCGTGAACGACTAAATACCATGGTAAATAAGGATGTTTATTTATGGCATAAAACCACTATACTTTAGTCACAGATTTATTAAAAATTGGAGAACTGGTTTGATAACAAAATAGTACATTGAAAAACGACTTTATCTTCGGATAAGGTCGTTTTTTGTGTGTAAATATATATTGAGTGGTTGTATTCAAGGCCAAGAATTCTGGAGATTCCAAGAGTATTAACCTTTCGACTTTATCTACTAAAAAGGGTTATTTTCCACAAACTTACTTAAACGGGAAAAAAGTAGTGCGCTAGTTTTAAGTCAATTCTGATCGAAAGTCATTAATTCAGAATATGGGAACAATTAATAAAAATTAGCGGTCTGTGAGGTATAAGGCTTGGTCGATAAGCAAATTAAGTCAATTGAAAGTAGGTAAAACTTTATAAGGGGGAGTGTTTTTAGTGTCTCAGGTACTTTTAAATGGTTGGGGAATAGGTGGAAATATAAGGCTGCGGGGGTGTTCATATTGATCAAGGAACTACTATATAAGTTTTCCAAAAAGGATAGTGATTCGGAGCGAGTTATATTTGAAATGTTTTATCAACGAGTTTACTACACAGCCTATTACATTATAAAAGACCGAGATTTGGCACAAGATGTGCTGCAAGAAACCTTTATTAAAGCATTTGATAATATGCACACGGTTAGAGATGGCGAAAAGTTAGGTGCATGGTTAGCCGCAATCGCTACACGCACAGCAATCGACTATCTTCGGAAACTTAAGCGTTGGAACGATATTGCAACAGAAGACGAAATTATCGGAGATATCATTTCCAAAAATGATGATGCTCTTACAACATTAGAAACCATAGTTGAAGAGAAGTTCATTGGTAGAATATTACTGCAAGAAATCGATGGGCTTTCAGCTGAGCATAAAGAGGTTCTTCTTCTTTATTATTACGCGGATATGAAATACGAAGAAATATCAAATGCATTAGAAATTAAAATTGATACAATTAAAACTCGAATTTATCGTGCTAAATTAAAATTGAAAGAATCGTTTGAAAAAAAACCGGAGATAATGGGGCTGATCATTGATGTCAAAGTATAAAAAATATGATTTGGATCAATTAATCTCCGAAACACTGGCCGAGAAATTAAAGAGAACACCACCTCCAAGTTTAACACCAACCGAATCTTGGAATGCCGTGGAATATAAAAGAAAGAAAAATAGAAAGTATTCATTAAAAGGAAAGTAAGCGTTCAGTTACACATAGAAGAGTATTTATGAGCATAGAATAGGTAGTTACCAACATTACTTTAAAATAATCTCAAAATCCCAAAATATACATGGAGGAATCGTAATTAAGTATATTCTTATCACTGAATGAATAACTTGTAAGTATCATGTGAATTCCATGCTGTGATAAATCTGCTTGAAGTGGAATTTGTGGACAAGCATTTATTAATAAGTTAGCTGATTGACTTTGTTTACCTGTGAATAATTACTTGTACATCATTAAATCTAGAGATAAGAAAACTATTTTTTAGGGTAGGAGGAAGGCTATTTGAAAGTTTTAGTAACTGGTGGTGCAGGATTTATAGGTTCTCATGTTATTGAAGAATTACTGCGGAATAATATGCAAGTGGTTGCTATAGATAGTTGTGTAACCGGATTTCAGAAAAATGTACCTTTTGGGGTTAGATTATACAAATTAGATCTGAATGATGAGAAATTAGAATCAATATTTATAGAGGAAAGACCTGATTATGTAATTCATTTAGCCGCACAAGCCTCGGTAATGGTCTCTATGAGTGACCCCTATTTCGATTTTCATACGAACACGGTTGGAACTGTAAAAGTAATGCTGCTATCGAAAAAATATAATGTAAAGAAGTTTCTGTTTGCCTCATCTGCAGCTGTTTACGGTGAACCTAAATACTTACCAGTAGATGAAACTCATCCAATAAACTCACAATCTTTTTATGCTTTATCTAAACTATCAGCGGAGAATTACATTACGCAATACAGTAATTCAAATGAATTGAATAGTTGTATATTGCGTTTTTCAAATGTTTATGGACCAAGGCAAAATGAACTTGGTGAAGCAGGTGTAATTTCTATTTTTATTAATCGTCTGTTAGCAAATAAGAGGGTTAGTATTTACGGTGGTAGCCAAACTAGAGATTTTATTTATGTGAAAGACGTTGCGGTTGCTTGTAGGTTAGCGTTGATGGGTAATGCAAAAGGGATTTTTAATATTAGTTCTTGCACAGAAACTGAAATAGAAGATTTGTATTATAAAATATCTGAACTGGTAGGTGTGAAAACAATACCATCTTATGAACCAAGAAGAGTAGGAGAAATTGAAAAAAGCATCTTGGATAACTATCGGGCTAGGAGAGAACTAAAATGGTTGGCAGAAAGATCATTGTCAGTGGGGTTAGAAGAAACTGTGGAATACTATTCCAATAAGCATGTTGCTGAAAACATTCGAATATAGTACTCAATTGAAGTAGGTGTAGACAAATGGAACATGTAACGTTTGATTATTCTAAAAGTCTTTCATATTTCCATGAGTTTGAATTAGAGAATTTACAAAGTACTGTTCATTATTTTCATAATAAAATACGAAATAAGGTAGGTTCGGCAAAAAAAACATTGGGGTGGCTAGATTACCCTAATGAATACGATGAAAAGGATTTTCAAAAAATAATACAGGCAGCTTCCAAAGTGAGAGTTACTAGTGAGATTTTACTAGTGATTGGTATCGGTGGCTCATATACAGGGATACGAGCTGGAATTGAGATGCTTTCACATAGTTTCGAGAACTTACTTTCAAAAGAACAAAGAAAATCCCCACAAATTATTTTTGCCGGAACTAGTCTGAGCTCAGTATATATGACAGACTTAATCGATTTACTACACGGAAAGGATTTTTCAATAAACGTGATTTCAAAATCAGGAACAACTCTAGAACCTGCTATTGCATTCAGGGTTTTCAGAAAGATACTTGAAGAAAAGTATGGGGTAGAAGGGGCAAGATCACGTATTTATGTAACGACAGATAAGGAAGAGGGAGCATTAAGAGAAGTTGCTACAAACGAAAAGTATGAAACATTTGTTATTCCAAGTGACATAGGAGGACGTTTTTCAGTATTGACTTCTGTTGGATTATTTCCAATGGCTGTAAGTGGTATCTGTATAGATGCTGTAATGAAAGGTGCCGCCAAAGCACAATCTGACTTAAAGCAAGAAGAAATAACTAAAAATAGTGCCTACCAATATGCCGTCATTCGCAATATTTTTTATAGCAAAGGGAAAGAGAATGAGCTTCTTGTTAGTTATGAGCCGAGGTTCCATTACTTCACTGAGTGGTGGAAACAACTTTTCGCTGAAAGTGAAGGGAAAGATGGGAAAGGGATATTTCCGTCGACAGCTATATTCTCAACTGATTTGCATTCGATTGGACAATATATACAGGAAGGCAGACGTGATTTATTTGAAACAATAATTCATATAGAGAAAGAACAAAGAAAATATGTTTTTGAAAAAGAAGATTGCGATCTGGATAATTTAAATTATTTAAGTGGAAAAACGTTGAGCCATGTTAATGAAAAAGCATTTGAAGCCACACTGCTAGCTCATACGAATGGAGGGGTACCGAATTTAATTATTCGTATTCCAGAAGCGACTCCTTTTACATTTGGTTATCTAGTCTATTTTTTCCAGTTAGCATGTGCAATGAGCGGTTATTTGACTGGTGTGAATCCATTCGATCAGCCTGGAGTAGAGGCTTATAAAAAGAATATGGTTAGACTTTTAGGGAGTCCAGAAAGTCAAAGTATAAAAGAGGAAGCAGAGCATAAGATTTTAGTGTAAATTCTATTGCTGATACCCATTGAAGATAATATAACCCGTGCTAAATAGCTTTTTATACAAAAGATTTCAATAATACAAACCTAATTAGAGAAGTTGTTAGTATGGACAAGTTTATTAAATAGGGAGGTTTTCACGATTGAAAAGTTTAGTGATCCCATATATGTAACTAGGCCACTCTTACCCGCACTTCAAGATATGAATAATAAGCTTAGTGAGATATGGGATAGCAAGTGGTTAACAAACAATGGTATCCAGCATAAAAGGTTAGAGAATAAAATAAAGGAATACTTAAATACTGATAATCTATCTCTATTTAATAATGGAACACTTGCTTTATTATTAGGTATCAAATCTTTGGATCTAACAGGTGAAGTTATAACTACCCCTTTTACCTTTCCAGCAACGGTACAAGCACTTGATTGGAATGGACTGACTCCGATATTTTGTGATATTGAACCTGGCACCTTAACAATTGATGCAACTAAAATAGAGGCACTTATTTCGGAAAAGACAAGTGCCATTCTAGGCGTACATGTTTTTGGCAATCCATGTGAAGTGGACAAGATTCAGGCAATAGCGGATAAGCATAATTTGAAAGTAATTTATGATGGCGCTCATACGTTTGGAACTCTGCTAAATGGACGTCCAATCAGTAGTTATGGTGATATGACGATGTTTAGTTTTCATGCGACAAAGCTATTCAACACAGTGGAGGGCGGGGCGTTGGCCTTTAAAGATATCGCATTAAAGGACAAGTTAGATCAATTAAAAAACTTTGGTCTTGCAAGCCCAGAGGAAGTAGTTTTGTCGGGATTAAATGCAAAAATGAACGAAATACAGGCAGCTGTTGGATTAGAAGTTTTGGGATTGGTTAGTGAGGAAAGAAAGAAACGGCACCAGATTAAAAAAACATATGAGAAGTACTTGTCCAACATACCAGGTATCCGGTTGTTAACGAACCTTGAGTATGAAAAAAGTAGTTATCAGTATTTAGTCATTGAAATTGATAAAGATAAGTATGGTCACTCAAGGGATTGGATTTTCGAGAAATTGAAAAACTATAATGTTTTCACACGAAAATATTTTTATCCACTATGTAGTGATTTTCATTGGTATAAAAATTTAGATTCTGCCAATAAGTGCGAACTTCCACAAGCTCAAAAGGCTGTTAAAGAAGTATTAGCTATGCCTTTTTATGGGGAGCTTGAAATTGATGCGGTTATTAAGATTTGTAGAATACTTACTGAATCCCATGCGGACACGATTGCACTACCAAAACGTCAGATGATAGGGTGATTAAAACTATGAAGGGTATTATTTTAGCAGGAGGATCTGGAACACGTCTTTATCCTTTAACAAAATCCATGTCTAAGCAAATGTTACCCGTATACGATAAACCAATGATCTATTATCCGTTGTCTGTGCTGATGCTTGCAGGAATTCGAGAGATTTTAATTATTTCAACGCCAAGAGATGTTGAGAGTTTTAAAGAACTACTAGGCGACGGGAGTGGGCTAGGGATTAAGTTGAATTATGAAATCCAATTCCAACCAAGTGGTCTTGCGGAAGCATTTATTGTAGGGGAAGAGTTTATAGGTGATTCTTCAGTGGCATTGGTTCTTGGGGATAACATATTTTATGGATCAGATTTTGGAAATCGGGTACAACGGGCAGCGCAAATAACAACGGGAGCAATCATTTTTGGGTGCTATGTAAACGACCCAAAAGCGTATGGTGTTGTTGAAGTTGACGAGGATATGAATGCACTATCTATTGAAGAAAAACCAATCTATCCAAAATCCTCTTATGCGGTTCCAGGCTTATACTTTTTTGACAATCGTGTTATCGAATACGCAAAAAATGTTAAACCCTCTGCTCGTGGTGAAGTAGAAATTACTTGTGTGATTAATGAGTACTTATGGCGTGATGAATTGAAAGTAGAAATAATGGGCAGAGGATTAGCATGGTTAGATACCGGAACGCACGAATCACTATTAGAAGCCTCAAACTTTGTAGAGGCAATACAAAAGCGACAGGGTTTATATGTTTCTTGTATTGAAGAAATTGCGTATCGAAGAGATTACATCTCGAAAGAACAGTTGCTTTCTTTGGCACAGCCGTTAATGAAGACAGATTACGGTAAATATTTAATTGAAGTAGCAAAGTCTAAAGAGCCTTTTGGTTCTCTTATCTATAGTTAATAAGTTTAGGAAAATAAGGTGTAAAGGGTGATGTCTTTATGAACATATTAGTAACAGGCGGTGCGGGATTTATAGGAGCAAATTTCATAAAATATATGCTGTCAAAATATGACTATACAATTATCAATCTTGATTTAGTAACCTATGCAGGAAATTTAACAAATTTAGAAAGTATATCAGACAATCCTAATTATCACTTTATTAAAGGGGATATAGGCGATCAGGTCTTAGTGAGTAATCTATTTCGGGAATTTAACATTCAAGCAGTCATTAACTTTGCTGCGGAATCCCATGTAGATCGTAGCATTGATGATCCTACCATATTCTTGAAAACAAATATCCTAGGTACAAAAGTATTGCTGGAAACTGCTAAGGAAAACTGGAAGCTCAATCCAGATGATAAAAAATGTAAAAAATTTAAAGAAGATGTTAAGTATATTCAAATTTCTACAGATGAAGTTTATGGAACCCTAGGGACATATGGATATTTTACTGAAGAGAGTCAACTAGCTCCGAATAGTCCTTATTCGGCATCAAAAGCATCTGCTGATATGTTAGTAAGAGTCTATTATGAAACGTATGGGCTCCCAGTAATAACCACTAGATGTTCGAATAACTACGGTCCTTATCAGTATCTCGAAAAATTAATTCCACTAACAATTGAACATGTATTGGAGAATAAGGCGGTACCTTTATACGGAGATGGAAAGCAGGTTAGGGATTGGATCTATGTAGATGACCACTGTTCTGCAATCGATACAGTTTTTCATAAGGGAAAACTAGGTGAGGTTTATAATATTGGTGGAAATAATGAGAAAGAAAACATTGAAATTATTAAATTAGTTCTTAATGCCTTAGACAAGGGTGAAGATTTAATTGAGTATGTGGAAGATCGCCTGGGGCATGATAGAAGGTACGCAATCGATAATTCGAAGATAACAAATGAGCTTGGGTGGTCACCATCTTTTACGTTTGAAGAGGGACTTGATACTACTATTAAGTGGTATTTGTCCAATAGGAAGTGGATGAATTCGGCTATCTATGCAGATTTGATTATATAAAATGAATTAAAGGTTACTAGGAGGTAAAATGACAAACTTAAATGTTATAGATATAGTACAAGGACATTATGGGGAATCCTTTTATATTTTCAATATGGAAAAACTCAGAAAAAATTATACGGAAATGTTTAAAGCTTTTAGTAACCGGTATAGCAATATAATTATTGGCTACTCATACAAAACTAATTATCTTCCTTCATTAATTAAGGAAATGTCTGAACTAGGCGCCCATGCGGAGGTTGTCTCCAAAATGGAATATGAATTAGCTTTAAAAATAGGACATAAGTCAAATGAAATTATTTATAATGGTCCACTTAAAGCATACGAGGATATTTCAATAGCTCTAGAGGGCAATAGCATTATCAATCTGGATTCATTTTATGAGATTGAGATGGTGGAAAAGTATGTTGCTGAAAACTTTCATCGGCAGTATAAGGTAGGTCTTAGGGTCAACTTTGATATGTCTATTGATGAAGTCAGCCCGCTTCAAAGTGGGTATAAGCAGAGTAGATTCGGTTTTTGCGTTAGGAATGGTAACTTTGAAAAAGCTCTTGATAGATTAAGTCGATTCCCAAACTTGGCTGTTGTTGGATTACATGGTCACTTTTCTACAAGTACTAGAAGTCTATCTGTTTTTAAAAAGATCACTCAAAACTTATGCAATCTTGGAAAAAAGTATTTATCTAATACATTGGAATACATTGATGTAGGCGGCGGATTTTATGGCAATGTACCAGTTGAAATGAATTTACAGGATGTCCCATCATACGAGGATTATGCAGAAACGATATGTTCGATAGTAAATGATGAGAAACTTTATTTTAAAAATGCCCCGTTATTAATAATAGAGCCCGGTTTGTCACTAGTAGTAGATACATTTAAATTTTATAGTAAAGTAATCGATGTTAAACAAAATCTTGATGAATACTTTGTCTTAGTCAACGGGAGCGTTCATAATATCAAACCGAAATTACACAAAAAAAACATGCCAATGAAACTAGTAAAAGAAAAGAATGGTAACTACAAAAACGAAACGTTCAATGTAGTTGGTATAACATGCATGGAAAATGATTACCTAGCAATTGACTATATTGGAGAATTACCCAAACCGGGAGATTTCCTGAGTTTTAGTAATGTAGGTGCATATACAATTGTTCTAGATCCACCATTTATAAAAGAGAGACCACCAATCTATGCTTGGAACGGTGAGGATTATACGGTAGTGAGGAAAGTAGAGAAACTAGATGATTTTATAAATGAGAATTTATATGTCTTTTAGTACTAATTTTAAGGGCCTATTCCAATTTATGTATGCATTCATGCTAATTAATTGATTTGACTTCGTTAATTGTGCGCATGGAAATTTGATTTCGAAGTTTTATTGTATGGAAAGAATAAAATGAAAAGGTGGTTTTACAAGATGGAAAAGCCCAACAAAAATGGACAGAAGCTTGTAATTATTGGAGCTGGAGAGTTTGCAGAAATTGCATATGAATATTTCACTTACGATTCTCCGTATGAAATAGTCGCTTTTGCTGTGGAAGAGCAATATATAAAAGAGGATACACTGTACGATTTACCAGTGGTGCCCTTCGAAACTATAAATCAAACATATCCAGAGACAGATTATAAAGCATTTGTAGCAATTCCTTATACTAATTTTAATCGATTAAGAACGAGACTATTTCAAGAAACAAAAAATAAGGGCTATGAATTCGTATCCTATGTTAGCTCCAATGCTTTTGTTTGGAGAAATGTAACAATCGGAGAGAATTGCTTTATCTTTGAGAATAATGTTCTTCAGCATCATGTAAGTGTAGGGAATAACGTTATTTTATGGAGTGGAAACCATATAGGACACCGATCAGTTATTAAAGATAATTGTTTTATTTCTTCACATGCAATCATCGCGGGTGGTTGTGAAATCGGTGAGAATTGTTTTATAGGTGTTAATAGCACATTTAATGATGAGATTAAGGTTGGAAAAGATTGTTTTATCTCGTCTGGTGCATTAGTGATAAAAAATACAATAGCAGGGAAAATCTACAAAGGGAGTCCTGCAAAGCCATCAGCAATTGATGTATATAGCCACTTTAATCTCGAGAGCGAAAAAACTGAACAAGTAGTACATTGAGTAAAACAGGTACTATTCTAGACGGTAACTTAGGAGGGTAAGTAAATTGGGATTTGTGGTTATTGAATCACAAGCAGAGTGGAATGAAATAATAAAGAGTCTCGAATTCTCTGATGTTTATTATACGTATGAGTATTGTACAGCGTTTGCAACTCATGAAAAAGGACAAGCAAAATTAATTTATTATAAAAATGATTGTGGGATTGTCGTCTATCCGATTATTGTTAGAGAAATAGATTCGAACTATAAACAAGTGATATACGACATCATCACACCCTATGGATATGGGGGGCCATTACACATAGGCGATGTAGGAGTTATGAGATCATTTAGAGATGAATTTATCTCGTATTGTAAAAGTGAAACGATTATTTCGGAAGTCATTACTTTTCATCCATTATTCAAGAATGCTTCAAGTATGATTGGATACTGTACACTTAACTATAGGGGAGAAACAACGGCTGTAGATTTAACAAATGATTTAGAGGATATTCGGTCTCAGTATACTTCTATGAATAAAAGAAATATCCGAAAAGCATATAAAAAAGGTGTTACATGTCAGGAAGTGATAAAGAATAAAGAAAATATTGAAGTGTTTCTATCCTTATACAATGAAACGATGAATCGGAATCTAGCAAGTGAATTTTACTTTTTTACTTATGAGTTTATAGAAAAACAATTAGTAAATACTGAAATATCAAATTCACACTTACTCTTTGCATACCATGAAGAACAAGTAATTTCTGCAATCTTACTTTATACAACCGAAAAATTTGCGCATTACCATCTAGGAGCCTCTAGAACAGAGAGTTTACCACTAAGGCCAAATAATCTTCTTTTCGATTATATGATTGAGTTTTCAAAATCTAAAAATTGTACGCTTATTCATCTAGGCGGGGGATATGAAAAAAATGATAATCTTTTTAAATACAAAGTATCCTTTACAAATAATAACAATTATGAATACTACTTCGGGACAACTATTCTAGATTCAACAATATATAAATATCTAGTTCAAGAAAAACAAAATCTTGATTTGCAGAAGGATTATTTTCCTCTTTATAGAGCTCGGAATAAAGATGAAGAATATGTTGTGTAGAATGAAATAGAAAACGAAGGCACTCAGGAGTATTCACTGAGTACCTTCGTTTTTATCAATCGATTTCATCTAGTCACTCAAGAAATTCTGTCAACGAGCAGCATCAATTCCTCAACAATCCCAAAAATCGTTTCCTTTGCTTCCACCTCTGTTTCCTTCCTAACTCCAAAATAAAACTTACATTTTGGTTCTGTTCCAGACGGTCGTATGCAAACCCATGATTCATCTTCTAAAAAGAATTTTAAAACATCAGCTTGCGGAAGATCTAACTTTTCAATCGACCCGTCTGATTTATGGCATAAACCCGTTTGGTAATCTTCAATTGCGGCTACTGGAATTCCGCCAATAAAATGTGGTGGATTGTTTCGGAAACTCTCCATAATACGGACAATCTTACCTTGACCTTCTTTACCCTCCAAAGTAATCGATCGCAACTCTTCTAGGAAGTAGCCAAATTCATTAAATAAATCGATTAATGCATCGTATAATGATTTTCCGAAGGATTTATAATAAGCCGCCATTTCAGCTGTCATTAAAGCAGCTTGTACCGCGTCTTTGTCTCGCGAAAAACTGCCTATTAAGTAGCCATAACTTTCTTCGTAGCCGAATAAGAAAGTATATTCCTTGCTCATTTCAAACTCCTCAATTTTTTCAGAGATGAATTTGAAACCCGTTAAAGTGTCCAGTGTCGCTATACCGAATTTGGTAGCGACTGCTCGTCCGAGTTCTGAAGTGACGATGGTCTTCATTACGATACCGTTTAAAGGGAGCGTGTCATTTTGTTCTTTCTGATGAAGAATATAGTGGATAAGAAGTGCTCCTAGTTGGTTTCCGGTCAATAATTCATATTCACCATTACTTTTCTTCACAGCAACTCCAAGTCGATCTGCATCTGGGTCGGTTGCTAACAGTAATTCTGCATTCTTCGTTCGGGCTAGTTGAATAGCAAATTCAAATGCAGCCCGATCTTCTGGGTTTGGATACAGTACAGTAGGAAATTCAGGATCAGGATTCGCTTGTTCAGGAACAACTGTTACATTTGTAAATCCAAAACACTTGAGACCTTCAGTTACTGGAATTAAACCTGACCCATGAAGTGGAGTATAGACGATTGCAATATTGTCTCGGTATTCTTCAATTGTATTTGCATCATTCTTTAGAGTTAATAGACATTCTTGATAAGCAAAGTCCAATTCTTCTAGAACATATAAAAGCAATCCGCTTTTCAATAAGTATTCTTCAGTTTGAACGTTAACGGAGAAGATGTTTTGGATACTCTTCATATGCCGAACGACTTGATCTGCTGCAGTTGGCGGAAGTTGTCCACCATCTTCACCGTAGGCTTTAAATCCGTTGTATTGTGCAGGATTATGGCTTGCGGTAATAACAACTCCTGCAAAGGCATTTAAATGTCTAATTGCAAATGATAATTGGGGTGTTGGTCTACTTTCTTTAAATAAAAGAACACGGATATTGTATTTTCCAATTGTTTTAGCGGTTTCAAGTGCAAATGCTTTTGACAAGTGCCTTGTATCATAGGCGATGACAACGCCGCGTTGCATTGCTTGTTTTCCAGCCGATTGAATTAAAAGTGCAAGTCCTTCGGCAACAAGTCGTATTGTATAGATATTGATTCGATTTGTCCCAGCCCCAATTATGCCACGCATTCCACCCGTACCAAAAGAGAGTGGTTGAAAAAAACGGTTTTCTATTTGTACTTTATCGTCAGCTATTGTCGCTAACTCTTGCTGTAAATCGGGTGATAGAGAATGTTCGTTTGTCCACGCCTGATACAAGTCTGCAACAGTAATCAAGATAACACCCCTTTATAACGAATTAACTAGCTCTTGTAGTTTATTCGATATAAAGGGGTATTATCCTTGTTCATGAGTTAACGTTATAAACAAAGCGACTCCAAATGTATATGGAATCGCTTTGTTCGGCTGAAAAATTAATTTAAAAACAGGAAAACTGATCGATTTTGTTTAAATCTATTCCGGTGTAAACCCATCTCCTGGATCTACTACGCCATCTATATCCGGCTACAGATGTACGTCCGACAAAGACTGGGAAGAACCAAAAACCTTGTCTTCTTGATAACCAGACATATGTGTAGCGATATAGACATCCACGGATTGCACCAGGATCTACAGCGTATAATTGATTGCTTGGGTATGGTGGCGCGGCATTAGGTGGTGGTGCTGATGGTCCCTGTTGTCCATGCTGTCCGTGTTGCCCACCTGGATAGCCTTGTTCTGGTGGGAATCCTGGTGGTCCGAAATCTGGCATTCCAGGTCCCTGACCAAATCCAGGCGGTCCAAATCCAGGCATTCCGGGTCCCGGGCCAAATCCAGGCGGTCCAAAGCCCGGCATTCCAGGTCCCTGGCCAAATCCAGGCGGTCCAAAGCCCGGCATTCCAGGTCCCTGGCCAAATCCAGGCGGTCCAAAGCCCGGCATTCCAGGCCCTTGACCAAATCCAGGAGGTCCAAGTCCTGGCATTCCTTGACCAAATCCGGGTCCACCTCCATAACCTTGTGCCACTTGACCGTACATATCCTGAGCATGATAGCCTTCAGGTAATTGTGGATACCATTGCTCTTCTCCAAATCCTTCGGGTTGTATGTTTACCATTCGTTCACTCCTCTCATTAGTCCCTCTCTATCCTATGCAACACGAACGAAAAAGGAGTTTATTTTGAAGAGATTTTAGAATCCGATATCTTCAGTACAATCTAGTTTACTACCGATATATTAAAAGTAGTGCTTTAGCACGCTAAAACACTACCTTGTTAGCATGGAACATACTTTCCTATTATCTATTTTCTTATCTGATTATTCATGTAAGATTAAGATAATTAACCTTGAAAGGGTGTATTTCATGATTACATTAACGGGTTCAAAACTAACTTTAAGCCAAATGAAGGATATTTTATATAACGGGTCAAAGGTAGTTTTAGACAACGAGGCTTTAGAACGTGTGAATAAAAGTAGAGAAGCGGTTGAACGAATTGTTCGAGAGGATCGAACGGTTTACGGTATAAATACTGGATTTGGTAAATTTAGCGATGTGAAAATTGAAGAGGAAGATACAAAGGCCCTTCAACTCCATCTAATTCGTTCACACTCATGTGGAATTGGCGAACCGTTTTCAGAAATGGTTTCTCGTGCAATGGTAGTCTTAAGATTGAATGCATTATTAAAAGGATTTTCAGGAATCCGATCAGAAGTGTTGGAGCGCTTTGCATATATGGTTAACAATCATATTCATCCCGTTATTCCTCAGCAGGGATCACTAGGGGCATCAGGCGATTTAGCGCCACTATCCCATCTCGCGCTCGTACTAATTGGCGAAGGTTTTGTTTGGAAAGATGGACACTCAATTCCTGCGTCAGACGTTTGGAATGAACACAAGATGCAACCTGTCGTTTTGGAGGCGAAAGAGGGACTAGCTCTTATCAATGGAACACAGGCAATGACTGCACAAGGCGTCATCAATTATATTGAGGCGGAATCACTTGCCTATGACAGTGAAAGAATTGCAGCAATGACAATGGAGGCCCTCTTTGGAATTACAGATGCGTTCCACCCAGCGATTCATGAAGCTCGAGGGTATCCTGAACAAATTGATGTTGCCATTAGAATGTTAGATATATTAGAGGGGAGTCAACTTACAACTGTTCAAGGTGAAAAACGTGTACAAGATGCCTATTCAATTCGCTGTATTCCACAAGTTCACGGTGCAAGTTGGCAGGTTCTTGAATACGTGAAAGAAAAGTTGGAAATTGAAATGAACGCAGCGACGGATAATCCTTTAATTTTCGACGAAGGAGAGACAGTCTTCTCTGGCGGGAATTTTCATGGACAACCGATTGCATTTGCGATGGATTTCTTGAAAGTTGCAATGGCAGAACTAGCTAATATATCTGAACGACGAATTGAACGACTTGTAAATCCACAACTTAATGAAGGACTACCGCCATTCTTGAGTCCAGAACCTGGATTGCAGTCTGGAGCAATGATTTTACAATACGCTGCAGCAAGTCTTGTTTCTGAAAACAAAACACTTGCACACCCAGCTTCTGTAGATTCCATTCCGTCTTCAGGCAATCAAGAAGACCACGTATCGATGGGGACAATTGGTTCAAGACATGCCTATCAAATTATTTCAAATGCAAGACGAGTAGTAGCAATCGAAGCACTTTGCGCAATGACGGGGTGTCATATTCGAGGTAGCGAGCTAATGGCACCGAAAACTAAAGTGTTATTCGATGAACTTAATAAAGTCGTACAACCGATTGAAAAGGATCGCATATTCTCGCCGGACATCGAAGACATTGCGCAATTCTTAAAGAACCGTATCACTTATTAATCAAAAAGCCAAAACCTCCAAAGGTTTTGGCTTTTAATTTTTGAAACTAAATAATTTCTATAACGTAACAGATATAAAAGGAGTTGAGGATTTGTCAAAATGGACAATCTATCAATTGGTAACTGTTTTTGTGTTTAGTATGCTTGTCTTGTTGAAGAATATATACAGTGAAAGACTATCAATCGTTTTGATATTCGTAGATAGGTGGATTGAACCGAGTGTCCTCATACTATTTTTCACGGTGCTTTTAATTATTTGGGGAACTGCATTTATACTTCTAGTACAGGAAAGGAAAGAGAAGCCACTTTTTGTACATAAGGTTTGGAAAGTTATGCCTGCAATTATGGGCGCTGTTCTACTCATATCATTCTTTGTGGCAGTCCTTCTATTCATCACTATTTTATCTGACATTAACGAATCGTTATTTTGGATGTTAGATCTGAGCATCGTTTATTTTCTGGTCGTTTATTATTTTTTCATTTTGTCGATTATTATTCGGTACGGTAAAATTAAGACGAGCAGAGGAATAATACGAACTTCTGCAAATACATCCGTATTAATCTTAATTATTGGTATACTATTCATACCGATGATTCTTGTATAGAAAAGGGGTTAATTATTTATGAATGAAGAAAAAAAGCCACATCTATTACTAGTGGACGGTATGGCACTATTATTCCGTTCGTTTTTCGCAACATCAGCAATGGGTCACTACTTTCCAAATGACAAAGGAGTTCCAACGAATGCGGTACAAGGTTTTGCCCGCCATACTATGACCGCTACTTCTATCTTTAAACCGACTCATCTAGCAGTTTGTTGGGATATGGGTGCGCATACATTTCGCAATGATTTGTATGATGGATACAAGGCGAATCGTCCGGAACCAGCACCAGAACTCCTTCCTCAGTTTGATATGACACGTGAATTATCAGAGCAAATTGGTTGGAAAAACTATGGCATCGTCGGCATGGAAGCAGACGATTTAATCGGTTCGATGGTAACGGAGTGGGACGGAAAAGCTGAAATAACAATCGTCACAGGAGATAAGGATTTACTTCAATTGCTCAGGCCAGGCGTTCGAATTGCATTCATGAAAAAAGGATTTAGTGTTTATGATATTTATACATATGAGAGATTTATCGAAGAGTACGGAATTACACCGGCACAATTCGTGGATAAGAAAGCGTTCACTGGTGATTCAAGTGATGGGTATCCTGGGGTTAAAGGGATTGGACCGAAAACCGCATTGACTCTTATCAAAAAGTACGGGTCAGTTGAAGGGGTCATTGAATCACTTGATGAATTGACACCGTCTAGAAAGAAACGAATTGAAGAAGATATGGACATGCTTTTGCTATCAAAGAAGCTCGCACAAATCCATTGTGATATCGGAATGAATACGTTACTTAAAGATTTAGAAATTCCCGTTTACGATGAAACAATGAAGGAATTGATTGAAAGAGAAGGGTATACAATGGTTGTTAAACAAGCAGATTCCCTTTTTAACTCTTCATCTGTCTAGTAATTAAACGAAAGAATACTTAATTATGACTGGGAGGTAGGATGCAAATGCTAGGACGAATTCAACATCTAAGTCTAAAAATTGTAGAAAATGCTGAACGATTTGCTACATCCATTACTGAAATTCAAATTGAAAATTATCCAATTCAACGTGACATTGAGCGAGAGTTGTTTCAAGTGCGTAAAAATTGGATTGAATTGTTAGGGCGAACATTTGTAATGAGCGAGGATGAACGCCTTATAGCATTAAAGGAATGGGGCGAAGAGGTTGGCTCACAACTAGCAAAGCATGATATTATCACGTTGGATATGACTCTTCGGGAGGTCTCCTATTACAGAGAATATATTGGAGAATTAATTAAGAGTGATATGCTAGAACTAAATCTTAGTGGGGAAGAAATGTTTGATTTCGTTGGGATTCTCGACCGTTCACTTAATAATTTAATCTATTTTTTAAGCATCCCTGTTGTTCAGTACGAAAAAGAACGACTTCGTGTATCGCAATCCTTGGCAAGAGAGCTAGTTTTACCAATCGTCTTGATAACTGATCAAACGGCAATACTACCAATTGTCGGAACTATTGATTACGAGCGAGCGGGAATCTTGCAAGAACAGGTATTAAGAGGATGTTCAGAATTACAATTAGAAACACTAATTATTGACTTGTCAGGATTAAATACTACGGACACATATATCGTACAGCAGTTATACAATTTATTTGATACGCTCACTTTACTGGGAATTGAAGCAATTGTAAGTGGTATTTCACCGACAATCGCTCAGACACTTGTAAATTTAGGACTCACATTTGGAAGGGTAAAAAGCTTTGCAACACTCAAGCAAGCTCTTGCTTATAATAGATGAAAAAAACAGCACCTTTTAATTAATTAAAGGATACTGTTCGATTTGTCATTTTCTATTTTAATGAAGGATAGTATTGATTGATTTTGTTTGTAAGATACTTTGCGAATACTACTATTTCTATTTTTTGAACCATTATCGTGAACAACGAGTATTAAATCATCTTCAACTAGTTCATAGCCAATAACAGGAACCCAGTGGTAGTCAAAAGCAAAACTACCTCGCCATTGGAAACTAAACCATTTATCGAACTTTGCTGCTACCGGTCTACCTTCGTCAATTTGTCTTTTCATCTCTTGCCAATCGCATTCTGCAATCGTCCAATTTTGTGGTAGGAGCTTTCTTAGATTACGAATGAAACGCCATTTGAACAGGCCGACACGTGTGCTTTTAAGTTTGCGATACAATTCATTTACATCAAATGGAATGGCGTCTGGGAATAAATGATTCAATAAAACAAAAGCCGTAACAGGGCCACACGCGGATGATTGGAGTCGTTCGTCAATATCAGAATCGTATTGCGACTTTCCATGTACATTCGTTAGTATAGACATTCAAGAACCGACCTTTCAAAATGAATTCAGTGCAGATTTATTGGTCTTGCCAAAATAACGTTAAGTTGTATTGTTAGTTTACAATGAACTGACTAAGCAGGATAGAAAAATGTCTTGACTGAACGTGTGAATTATTATCTAATTGAAAGTGTTAACGTATAGAGATAGAGTTTATGAACTATTGGGGAGGCTTTTGCTGATATGATTGAGAAAACAATGCGTGATTTCTTTTTATTTCTATCGAAAAATAAATCAGCTACGAAAGCTGCTAAAAAATTTGGTCTTCAGTTTGGAGCCGGACGATTTGTAGCAGGTGAAAACATTGAAAATGCTGTAGATGCAATTAAGAAACTTAATAATGAAGGTCTTGTTGTGACCATCGATTTTCTAGGCGAATTTGTAGATAACGAAGAAGAGGCTAACTTTATGGCTGATAATTCGATAGAAGCGATCCGTACAATTGGTAGAGAAGGTTTAAACTCCCAGCTGTCTCTTAAAATGACCTCTATGGGACTGGATATTTCAGATGAAGTCGTCATGGCTAATATGCGAAGAATCCTTGATGCAGCTCGAGAAGAAGAAGTATTTGTTACAATCGATATGGAAGACTATGCTCGATGTGGAAAGACGATTGAAATATTCAAAACATTAAAAAAGGAATACGATAATGTTGGGACAGTTATACAGTCTTATCTATATCGGACGGAAAAAGATATAGCGGATCTTAATGCATATTCACCTAATTTGCGTCTTGTTAAAGGTGCTTATAAAGAATCTTCTGAGGTTGCTTACTTGAACAAGCAAGATGTTGATGAAAACCTGAAGAAGATTATTAAAATGCACTTGCTAAATGGGAACTATACAGCAGTTGCAACGCATGACGAAGCAATTATTAACTACACGAAAGAGCTTGTCAAAGAACATGGTATACGCAATACTCAATTTGAATTCCAGATGTTGTTTGGTATTCGTGAAGAATTACAACGTCAACTCGTTACTGAGGGATATAAAATGCGTGTCTATGTTCCTTATGGCAACGATTGGTATGGTTATTTTATGCGTCGTTTAGCAGAGCGTCCAGCAAACGTGGCATTTGTAGCTAAAGGAATTTTTAAGAAGTAACTGAAGGTGGTCTACACGTTGGACCACCTAAATTTGCGCATGGTTAGTGATGACTTTAAGGTGAAAGAAGTTTCTGATTTTTTTAATTAATAGATATATATATTGCGAAATAGGAGTCTATGATTTACACTGAAGATATATAGAAATTGTTTCTATTTTTTTTGCCCAAAAAGTGAATGACGGTTCATTCAAGAAAAAAGGGAGGCTTTACACGTGACTTATCAAATTAAAAAAGCAGCAGTGTTAGGTTCAGGAGTTATGGGTTCAGGAATCGCAGCACATCTTGCGAACATTGGAATTCCAGTTATTCTTATGGATATTGTACCGAGTAAGTTAACAGAAGCAGAAGAAGCTAAGGGGCTATCGCTTGAAGATTCACAAATAAGAAACAAATTTGCATCTGGAGCTTTACAAAAACTATTGAAGCAAAAACCTGCACCATTAACGTCAAAGAGTAATCTATCCCTCATTGAAGTAGGGAACCTTGATGATGATCTTGATAAATTAAGTGAAGTAGATTGGATTATTGAAGTGGTTGTAGAAAACCTCGAAGTTAAAAAAGGTTTATATGAGAAAATAGATGAGGTTCGAAAAGATGGTTCAATTATTAGTTCTAATACATCTGGAATTAGTATCGAAGCAATGGCAGAGGGACGTTCAGATGATTTTCAGAAACATTTCTTGGGCACACACTTTTTCAACCCACCACGTTATTTAAAGTTGCTTGAAATCATTCCCGCTAGTACGACAACTCCAGAAGTTATTGAGTTCATGACTCATTTTGGGGAAGATGTTTTAGGAAAAGGTGTGGTAATCGCAAAGGACACGCCGAACTTTATCGCGAATCGTATAGGTACGTATGGTCTTCTAGTTACGCTTCGTGAGATGGAGCAACGTGGTTATTCAATCGGAGAAGTAGATTCCGTAACAGGAACACTCATAGGGCGCCCAAAATCTGCAACATTCCGTACGCTTGATGTAGTTGGATTAGATACATTTATGCATGTATCGAAAAATGTTTATGACCAAACAGAAGGTGAAGAACAAAAAGTATTTGACCCGCCTGCTTTTTTGCATAAGATGCTTGAAAATGGATGGCTTGGTGCGAAATCGAAACAAGGCTTCTACTTAAAAGAAGGAAAAAATATTCTTGAACTAGATCCGGAGACATTCGAATACCGTGAAGCTGGAAAATTGAAAACGCCTTCAATTGAAATGGCCAAGCAACAAAAAGGTTTAGCAAATAAAGTGAAAACACTTGTTTATGCGAAGGACCGCACGGGTGAAATCTTGTGGAATGTATTAGCTCCGACGCTTTGCTACTCAGCAGAGTTACATGGTGAAATTGCAGACGATATTGTTGCAATTGACAATGGGATGAAATGGGGCTTCGGTTGGCAACAAGGTCCATTTGAAATATGGGATGCAATCGGCGTCGCTAAATCCTGTGAGAAGATGAAAGAAGACGGTTTGAAAATACCAGCATTTGCGGAAAAGTTGTTGGATAAAGGCTTTGAAACGTTTTATAAAGAAGAGAATGGTGATTTGTATTTCTTTGACGGAGACGATTACAAGCCCGTTCCTGTAAATGAAAAGGTTATTGATTTAAAACGACATAAAAAACAGAACGGCGTTATCAAAAAGAATACCGGCGCTAGCTTAATTGATCTTGGGGATGGAATTGCATTACTTGAGTTCCACTCACAATCCAATGCAATTGGACTCGACATTTTGCAAATGATTAACTTCGCTGTGGATGAAGTAGAGAAGAACTACAAAGGACTTGTCATTGGTAACCAGGGACGCAACTTCTGTGTTGGAGCAAATCTAGGTTTGATTCTAATGGAAGCACAAGATGACAATATTTTTGAACTGGACTTTGTCATCCGCACATTCCAAAATGCAATGATGAAAATTAAGTATTCGACAAAGCCAGTTGTTGCTGCACCATTTGCAATGACTCTCGGTGGTGGAGCAGAAGTCTGCTTACCAGCAGCACATATTCAAGCCTCAGCAGAAACCTATATGGGTCTTGTAGAAGCGGGTGTCGGTCTTATTCCTGGAGGAGGCGGAAACGTCAATCTGTATGCGAAGCATTTAAAAGGCTTGCCGAATAATGTTCATACAGATTATCAGTTCATCGCAAATAAAGTTTTTGAAACGATTGCAATGGCAAAGGTTTCTACTTCAGGGGAAGAAGCGCGAGAAAATAACTTCTTAAATTTCGCAGACGGTGTAAGTGTTAACGCGGACCACTTAATTTATGATGCGAAGCAGGCGGCACTTGGACTTTTTGAAAAAGGGTATCAAGCACCTAAACGTGAAAAAATCCCAGTAACAGGTGAATCTGGATACGCAACAATGTTATTGGGTGCTGAAGGAATGTTTTTATCAGGTTTCATCAGTGAACACGACTTAAAGATTGCGAAAAAACTTGCATTTGTTCTAGCGGGTGGAAAAGTACCTTACGGAACGTTTGTAGATGAACAATATATGTTAGATCTTGAACGCGAAGCTTTCCTTAGCTTAGTAGCTGAACCGAAATCACAACAACGTATGCAACATATGCTTATTAACGGAAAACCACTTCGTAACTAAATACAATATAAAGAAGTTTTATTGAGGAGGAAGACGAATGCGTGAAGCAGTAATCGTTGCCGGTGCTCGAACGCCGGTAGGCAGATCAGGTCGAGGATCACTTGTATCCGTTCGTCCCGATGACTTAGGGGCACTTGCAGTCAAGGAAACTTTGGCACGTGCAGGTTATGATGGGCCAATTGATGATTTAATAATGGGCTGTGCAATGCCTGAAGCTGAACAAGGTATGAACGTAGCACGAAATATAGGTGCACTTGCAGGACTTCCGGATACAACACCGGCAATTACAGTGAACCGTTTTTGTTCATCAGGACTTCAATCCATTGCCTATGCAGCGGAACGTATAATGCTTGGGCATTCCCAGGCGATTATAGCGGGCGGCGTCGAATCGATGAGTATGGTTCCAATGATGGGGAATACAATTCGCCCCAATGCACATTTGGCTGAAACAGCACCCCAATACTATATGGGAATGGGACATACGGCTGAGCAAGTTGCAATAAAGTACGGTGTGAGCCGTGAAGATCAGGATGCGTTTGCAGTCCGATCTCATGAAAGAGCTGCGGCAGCAATCGCGGCTGGTAAATTTGACGAAGAAATCGTACCCGTTGAAATTACGCAACGCTATGTGAATGATGAAGGTAAATATGCTGAAAAGAATTTTACATTTTCGATGGATGAAGGCGTTCGTCATGGCACAACGCAAGAAGTTCTTGCGAAATTACGTCCAGCATTTTCAGTGACAGGATCTGTTACCGCGGGCAATTCATCACAAACTTCAGATGGATCGGGAGCATTACTCGTAATGGACCGCGAAGTTGCAGAAGCACAAGGTTTAAAACCAATTGCTAAATTCCGTTCATTTGCTGTCGGCGGAGTGCCACCAGAAATAATGGGGATTGGACCAATTGTCGCTGTTCCAAAAGCACTTAAACTAGCAGGACTTTCTATCGAAGACATTGATCTTTGGGAGTTAAATGAAGCATTTGCATCCCAATCACTCCAAGTATCCCGTCATTTAGGTCTGGATATGGAAAAAGTAAACGTCAACGGCGGAGCAATTGCACTTGGCCATCCGCTTGGAGCAACAGGTTCTATCTTAACAATCCGCATGATGAATGAATTGAAACGTCAAGGCAAGCAGTTCGGCGTCGTAACAATGTGTATCGGCGGAGGAATGGGTGCGGCGGGCGTTTTTGAAATGCTCTAAAAAAACTATCAAAACGAAGAATTGAAGTAGAGAACATCATTAGGAGGAAAAATAATGACTGAAACAACACAGGAATTTATTAAAGGCGGCGCGTTCTTAATCGAAGATATTGAAGCTGACCGTATTTTTACACCAGAGGACTTTTCTGACGAGCAAAAAATGATTGCAAAAACTACTGAAGACTATGTTAAAAATGAAGTGACGCCACTTATTGAAAAGTTGGAGAATCACGAGTTTGAACATTCGGTAAAACTAATTAAATCTGCAGGTGATTTAGGTCTACTAGGAGCAGATGTACCTGAAGAATATGGTGGTCTTGGATTAGACAAAATATCTTCGGCACTTATTTCTGAGAAATTATCTGTAGCAGGCGGTTTCTCGATTACACATGGTGCACATGTAGGAATCGGTACATTACCAATTGTTCTTTTCGGTAATGAAGAACAGAAACAAAAGTACTTACCAAATTCAGTAACGGGTGACACAATCTCTGCTTATGCACTAACTGAACCAGGTTCAGGGTCGGATGCATTAGGCGCGAAAACATCGGCGAAACTAAATGCTGAAGGAACGCACTACGTATTAAACGGTGAAAAACAGTGGATCACAAACTCAGCATTTGCAGGAATATTCATTGTTTACGCAAAAATTGACGGCGATAAATTTACAGCGTTTATTGTAGAGAAAGACTTCCCAGGCGTTTCAGTAGGTGCTGAGGAGAAAAAGATGGGTATTAAATCATCTTCAACTCGTACGCTAATTCTTCAGGATGCACAAGTTCCTGTTGAAAACTTACTCGGTGAAATCGGCCGTGGACATATAATTGCATTTAATATACTAAACATCGGACGCTATAAGTTAGGTGTAGGCACTATGGGTGGAGCTAAACGTGCACTAGAGCTTGCAATTACGTATACAAATGAGCGTCACCAGTTTAAAAAATCAATTTCATCATTTAATTTGACGAAAGAAAAACTATCTACAATGGCATCAAAACTCTATGCTGCTGAAAGTTTGATTTATCGCACAGTTGGTTATTTTGAAGAACGAAATAGTGCGATGAGCGAAGAAGAGCAAAAGGACGGAAAAGCTGTAGCGGCTTCAATCGCGGAATATGCAATTGAATGTTCAATTAACAAAGTCGTTGGATCTGAAGTTCTTGATTATATCGCTGATGAAGCCGTTCAACTTCATGGTGGATACGGTTTCATGGCGGAATACGAAGTAGAAAGAATTTACCGAGATTCACGTATTAACCGTATTTTTGAAGGAACGAATGAAATCAACCGTTTACTCGTACCTGGAACATTCATGAGAAAAGCAATGAAGGGTGAATTACCACTTCTCCAAGAAGCTCAAAAACTTCAAGAAGAGCTACTTATGATGATGCCTGAAGAAATTAGTGATGATGCACTAGCACAGGAAAAAGTCCTTGTGAAAAATGCTAAGAAAATTGGTTTGTTAGTGGCGGGACTTGCAGCACAACGTTACGGAATGGCTTTGGAGGAAGAACAAGAAGTTCTATCAAATATTGCTGATATCGCAAACAATGTATTTGCAATGGAATCAGCGCTCCTTCGTGTTGAAAAAGCCATTGCACGCAGTGGAGAAGAAAAAGCTAAACAAATGATTCTTTATACTGAAATCTTCTGTCAAGAAGCATTTGAGGATATTGAAAAAGATGCAAAAGAAACACTTTTTGCAGCAACTGACGGAGACAATCAACGCATGATGATTTCTGCGTTACGTAAATTGACTCGTTCAACACCGTATAATATTATAGCTAAAAAACGCGAAGCTTCAGTTAAACTTATCGAAGCAGAAAAATACATCGTTTAAATAAGTGAGTAAGTTCACCTGGACATCTTTATGATGTTCAGGTGATTTTTGATATACTAAAGAAAATGGAGGTATGTGAAGATGAAAATTACATATTACGGGTACCCGAAATGCAGTACTTGTAAAAAAGCAGAAAAATGGTTGGAATTAAATGGTCATGAATTTGAAAATGTAAACATTGCTGAAAACCCACCATCTGAAGAAGTGTTGCGTGAAATGGTTGTAGCTTCTGGTTTAGAATTAAAGAAGTTTTTCAATGTCAGTGGTAAGCAGTACCGTGAGCTACAATTAAAAGATAAATTGCCTACAATGGCCGATGATGAAAAAATAAAATTGCTTGCATCAAATGGAATGCTCATTAAAAGACCCATCGTTTTTGGACAAGGAAAAGCAACTGTAGGTTTCAAAGAAGAAACGTTTGAAGAAGTGTGGAAAAACTGATCGCTCATCTTGTTTTTTACTACTATTTATGTCAAACTTATAAGGTATAAATATAAATGTTGGAGGTATTATTAAATGATCACACCAAAAGAATTTAAGTACTCCGAAGAACACGAATGGGTAAAGGATGAAGACGGTAAATACCGTATCGGAATTACGCATTTCGCACAATCTGAACTGGGGGATATTGTGTTTGTAGAGTTGCCAGAAGTTGGCGATGAAATTCAAGCAAACGAACCTTTTGGAAGTGTTGAATCTGTTAAAACAGTTTCGGAATTGTATGCTCCTATTAGTGGAAAAGTAGTTGAAGTGAATGAAGAGCTAGACGATAGCCCGGAGTTCGTTAATGAATCCCCATATGAGCAAGCATGGATGATCGTTGTTGAACCTTCAGACGCATCAGAGCTAGACAAACTTATGACTGCAGAAGCATATGATAAGTTAACAGCTGAGTGATATGTAGTAGAGCGCCGGTATCATGTACGGGGCTCTTTTTTATAAATTCGATTGCGCGGACATTCTGAGAGAATGAGCGGACATCTTTCCGGCTAGCCCGGACAATCGCCTGAAAAGAGCGTACATCCTAGGATTGCCCGTACATCTTTCCGGTTAGCCCGGACAATCGTCTGAAAAGAGCGTACATCCTACGATTGCCCGTACATTCCGCGAGATTGCGCGTACATCTTTCCGAATAGCGCGGACATTCGTCTGAAAAGAGCGTACATCCTAGGATTGCCCGTACATCCCGCGAGATTGCGCGGACATCTTCCCGGTTAGCGCGGACATTCGTCCGAAAAGCGCGTACATCCTACGATTGCCCTTACATTCCGCGAGATTGCGCGTACATTTTGCCGGTTAGCCCGGACAATCGCCTGAAAAGAGCGTACATCCTACGATTGCCCGTACATTCCGCGAGATTGCGCGGACATTTTCCCGGTTAGCCCGGACATTCATCCGAAAAGCCCGTACATCCTAGGATTGCCCGTACATCCCGCGAGATTGCGCGTACATCTTTCCGGTTAGCCCGGACATTCGTCCGAAAAGAGCGGACATCCTTCAACCGAAACCGTCATTCAACGGCGAAAGCCTATTCTTGTCCCGTTAGCGGTTATTCATTGATCGATTACATCAAGCTAGGGAGGAATCCTTGTGCAGGAAGAAAAGTTGTTAATCGTTGAAGGTTCTTCAGATAGAAAACGAATCCAGCGTATACTTGCAGAACCACTAAAAATCATTTGCACAAACGGTACAATCAGCTCATACGAACTTGAAGAGCTACTTGTACCTTATGATGGTTGGGAGATTTATGTATTTATGGACGCCGATGAATCTGGGGAGAAACTACGTGCTTTATTTAAAAGGGAGTATCCTTTAGCGGTTCATTTATATACAGAAAAAGTATTCAAAGAAGTTGAAACAACACCGTACAAAGTACTGACTGAAATTCTAAGTAAAGCAAAATTTAAGGTTCGTACAGATTTTTTAATGTAAGGATGGTTAAAATGGAGAAATGGTCAAGAGAACAGTGGGACGCGGCTAAGCAAGAGTCGGACTGTGTAGTCTATTATTTATATACTCCGATATGCGGTACGTGTGCTGTTGCCTCAAAAATGATGGAAGTCATCTCGGTCATGAAACCGAATATTCCAATGGGGAAAGCAGATTTAAATTACGTCCAAGATATAGCAGTTGACTATGAAATTGAAAGTGTTCCCTGTTTACTCATTTCAAGAAACGGAAAAATTTCAGATAAGATTTATGCGTTTAAATCCGTTCCAGTTTTACTAGAAAAAGTTAACTGACATAATTATCTGGTTATTCAGGCGTTGATAAAAGTAGAATGGGTAAAGTAAAGTCGGTACATTGAGTATCGACTTTTTGCATTCGTTAAATTCTCAATGAACCTTAGATAATTGAAAAATAGCTTACGACTCTAGTAATACTAAAACTAGTCTTCGATTTAGGCTGAGCGGTTGAATGTCAGTAGCGCTCAATGATTTGCAAGGCAGTGCTTTTTGAGTTAAGATTAGAATGATACTAAATAAAGAATGGATATCCATTCGTATTTAACATATTGGAGGTAATGGAATGGCTACTTTGGAAATCAAAGGTCTTCATGTTGAAATTGAAGGCAAAGAAATATTAAAAGGCGTCGATTTGACGATTAATACAAATGAAATCCATGCAATTATGGGTCCAAACGGTACTGGGAAATCTACTCTCGCGCAAGCGATTATGGGACATCCAAGATATGAAGTAACTGCTGGTACAATTACACTTGATGGTGAAGATGTACTTGAAATGGAAGTAGATGAGCGTGCAAAAGCAGGTCTCTTCCTTGCAATGCAATACCCAAGTGAAGTTACAGGCGTTACAAATGCGGACTTCTTACGTTCAGCAATTAACGCTAAACGTGGAGAAGGCAATGAAGTTCCATTAATGGGCTTCATCCGTGACCTTGATGCAAAAATGGCAACACTTGAAATGCATGAAGACATGGCAACACGTTACCTAAACGAAGGTTTCTCAGGCGGAGAGAAGAAGCGAAACGAAATTCTTCAACTGATGATGTTGCAACCTAAATTTGCAGTACTTGATGAAATCGACTCAGGTCTAGATATAGATGCTCTAAAAGTTGTAGCTAAAGGAATTAATGAAATGCGCGGAGAAGGCTTTGGTTGCTTAATTATCACGCATTACCAACGTCTACTTGATTACATTACTCCAGACCACGTACACGTTATGATTCAAGGTAAAGTTGTACAATCAGGTGGCGCAGAATTAGCTCATAAACTTGAAGCTCAAGGTTATGATTGGATTCATGATGAACTAGGTATTGAAGCAGAAACTGCAGAGCAAGAAGCATAAGAAAGGGGACAATTCAAAATGACGGTTGAAACAAAATTGGCATTAACCGAACAGGATGTCCGTTCCTTTTCTGAGAAGATGAATGAAGCTTCGTGGATGACGGATTTCCGTTTAGACGCGTTGGCTAAAGTGGAACAACTTCCTATGCCGAAACCAGATAAAACAAGAATTGATCGTTGGAACTTTACAGAGTTTCCTATCCATGCGGTAGAAAGTTCCGTTTACGCATCATTAGACGAACTTCCAGAAGAGGCGCGTGTTTTATTTGACGCCAACAATGAAGGAAGTCTATACATTCAACACAATAATACTCCTGCATATCTTTCATTGTCGGATGACTTGAAAGCAAAAGGAGTTATTTTAACTGATATCTTCACTGCGACACGCGAACATGCGGATCTCGTGAAAAAATATTATATGACAGATGGCGTTAAAGTTAACGAACATAAATTAACTGCTTTAAACGCAGCCTATATGAACGGTGGCGTATTTGTTTATGTTCCTAAAAATGTCGTTGTAGAAGATCCGATTCAAGCACTATTCCTACATGACAATGTAGAAGCATCTATCTTTAACCATGTGATTATTGTTGCAGAAGCAAACAGTTCACTAACATATATCGAAAACTACATGTCAACTGTTTCAGAAGCAAAAGGGCAAGCAAACATTGTTTCTGAAGTATTCACAGGCGATAATGCGCAAGTAACATACGGCGCTGTAGATGTACTTCCAACTGGATTTACAACTTTCGTTAGCCGTCGTGGAGTTACAGGACGAGATAGCCAATTGAACTGGGCGCTCGGACTTATGAACGACAGCAATACAATTGCTGAAAACATTACCCATTTAGTGGGCGATGGTTCTCATTCTGATATGAAGACAGTAGTAGTTGGACGTGGAAAACAGCGTCAAAACTTTACAACTAAAATCATCAGCTTCGGAAAAAATACGAATGGGATGATTTTGAAACATGCTGTCGTTAAAGATGAAGCAACTGTAATCTTTAATGGTATCGGACAAATTGTAACAGGAGCAACAGGGTCAAATGCTGAGCAAGAGTCACGTATGCTAATTTTAAGTAGACGTGCACGTGCAGATGCAAACCCAGTTTTACTCATTAAAGAAGATGAAGTAACAGCAGGACACGCAGCTTCAGTTGGTCGCGTTGATCCACTTGAAATGTTCTATATAATGAGCCGTGGAATTTCCAAAGAAGAAGCAGAACGCCTGATCATTCACGGATTCCTTGCACCAGTCGTCTCTGAATTAAAAGTCGAAGGTGTCAAGAAGCTGTTGACGGAGGTTATTGAAAGGAAAGTGCGCTAATGCTTAACAAAGACATACGCAACCATTTTCCAATTCTAAATCAAGATATTAATGAGCATCCACTCGTATATCTTGATAGCGCAGCTACTTCCCAAAAGCCACAACAAGTTATCGATGCGATTAATAACTATTATTCAAACGATAATTCAAACGTTCACCGCGGTGTTCATACATTGGGGAACAGGGCAACGGAAGGATATGAAGGCGCACGCGATAAAGTGCGCAACTTCATCAATGCAAAATCTCGGGAAGAAATCATATTTACGCGCGGTACAACAACTGCGCTAAATATGGTTGCTGATAGTTACGGAAGAGCAAATATCAATGAAGGTGATGAAATTGTGATCACTTACATGGAGCATCACTCGAATATTATTCCGTGGCAGCAATTGGCTAAAGATAAAGGCGCTGTACTAAAGTATGTTGACCTTGAAGAAGACGGAACGTTGTCACTTGAAAAAGTGCGGGAAACCGTAACGGAACGTACCAAAATTGTTTCGATCATGCACGTATCTAACGTACTTGGAACAATGAATCCAATCAAGGAAATAACTGAAATAGCGCATGCGAACGGTGCCGTCATGGTCGTGGATGGAGCTCAAGCTGCACCGCATATGAAGGTAGATGTACAAGATTTAAACTGTGACTTTTATGCATTTTCTGGTCATAAGATGGCTGCCCCTACAGGGATTGGCGTGCTTTACGGAAAGAAAAGTCTACTTAACAAGATGGAACCAGTTGAGTTTGGTGGAGAGATGATTGACTTTGTTGGCTTGCAAGAGTCGACTTGGAAAGAGCTTCCTTGGAAATTTGAAGGTGGTACACCGATTATCGCCGGAGCAATCGGCCTTGGTGCTGCAATCGATTATCTTGAAGAAATCGGACTTGATAATATAGAGCGACATGAACATGAACTTGCTGCATACGCATTAAAGCGGATGTCGGAAGTGGAAGGCCTTACGATTTATGGGCCACTAGATCCAGAAAAACGTGCCGGGCTCGTCACGTTTAATTTAAACGACGTCCACCCGCATGACCTTGCAACAGTGCTTGATATGCATGGAATTGCAGTTCGAGCGGGACACCACTGTGCCCAACCTCTGATGAAGTGGTTGGATGTGTCGGCCACAGCTCGCGCTAGCTTCTATATTTACAATACAGAAGAAGACGTTGATCGCCTCGTGGACGGACTCCACATTGCAAAGGAGTATTTCAACGATGTCAACTAGAAATCTTGACCAACTATATCGAACGGTTATCATGGACCATTATAAATCACCGAAGAATAAAGGTGTGCTTGAAGAAAGTAGTGTCACCGTCGACATGAACAATCCGACGTGCGGCGACGTGATTCATTTAACAATGCAAGTTGTAGATGACACAGTTCAAAATGCGAAATTTGAAGGTGAAGGTTGTTCAATTTCCATGGCATCTGCATCCATGATGACGCAGTTGATTATTGGAAAAACAGTCGAAGAAGCACTTAACCTTTCTGAAACAATTTCGAATATTATGCTTAGTAAAGAATATGACGACTCCATCGAACTTGGGGATATTGAAGCGCTCTCTGGCGTAGCTAAATTTCCTGCCCGGATTAAGTGTGCAACACTTGCTTGGAAGGCGATGGAGCAAGGAGTCGGAAAAGATTCCGAATAACTCTATAAGGAGGAATTTTAATGGCTAAAAAACTGCCTGAAATGGGCGAATATGAATATGGCTTTAATGATGGAGATGTCTCTGTTTTCCGTTCAGAACGTGGGTTAACGCGTGAAATCGTTGAAGAGATTTCATCAATGAAAGATGAACCACAATGGATGTTAGATTACCGTCTAAAGTCGTTGGAGTTGTTCTACAGCATGCCTACACCACAATGGGGAGGCGACCTGAATTCGTTAAACTTCGATGAAATTACGTATTACGTAAAAGCATCTGAAGGAACAGAGCGTTCATGGGATGAAGTTCCAGAGGAAATCAAGCGTACGTTTGACAAACTTGGAATTCCTGAAGCAGAACAAAAATATCTTGCGGGTGTTTCAGCACAGTATGAGTCTGAAGTTGTTTACCACAACATGAAACAGGAACTTACTGATATTGGAATCATCTTTAAAGATACAGATTCAGCTCTTAAAGAAGACGAAGAACTATTCAAGAAGTACTGGGGTACAGTTATTCCTAACACAGACAACAAGTTTGCAGCGTTAAACTCTGCAGTTTGGTCGGGTGGATCATTTATCTATGTACCACCAGGTGTTAAAGTAGATTCTCCACTTCAAGCTTATTTCCGAATTAACTCGGAAAATATGGGACAATTTGAGCGTACACTGATCATCGTTGATGAAGGTGCAAGTGTTCACTATGTTGAAGGTTGTACTGCTCCTGTTTTCACAACAAACTCACTACACAGTGCGGTTGTAGAAATTATCGTTAAAGAAAATGCGTATTGCCGTTATACAACAATCCAAAACTGGGCAAATAACGTGTATAATCTTGTTACGAAGCGTGCAGTTGTTGATGCGCACGGAACAATGGAATGGATTGATGGGAATATTGGTTCGAAATTGACAATGAAATACCCAGCGATTTTACTTCGCGGTGAATACGCACGTGGTATGACATTATCAATTGCAATTGCTGGAAAAGGACAACACCAAGATGCAGGTGCGAAAATGATGCACTTAGCACCAAATACGTCTTCAACAATTGTTTCAAAATCAATTTCTCAAAACGGTGGTAAAGGAACGTACCGTGGAATCGTTCATTTTGGACGTAATGCAGACGGTGCAAGTTCTAGAGTTGAGTGTGATGCATTGCTAATGGATAACATTTCAACTTCAGATACAATTCCTTACAACGAAATTCTAAACGACAACATTTCACTTGAGCACGAAGCAAGTGTTTCTAAAGTTTCAGAAGAACAGCTCTTCTACTTGATGAGCCGTGGTGTTCCTGAGCTAGAAGCAATCGAAATGATTGTTCTTGGATTCATCGAGCCATTCACGAAAGAACTACCAATGGAATATGCAGTAGAAATGAACCGTCTTATCAAGTTTGAGATGGAAGGTTCTATCGGATAATTCTTACAAGCAAAAAACCGACCCAAGTGGTCGGTTTTTGTCGTTTCAAAAGAAGTAGAGGAAGTCGAATAGTTTTCGGACATATGTTAGTATAAATAACATGTTCTTCTAGAAGAGGGGGAGTAGGATGATTCAAATTGGACTTACGGGTTGGGGAGATCATCCAGATATTTATCATGCCTCTTCCAAAGTAAATGAAAAACTATTAGATTACAGTTCGCATTTTCCTGTCGTTGAGTTGGACTCTACATTTTATGCGATTCAACCAGAAAGAAATATGCGGAAATGGATCGCAGAGACACCAGATACTTTCCGGTTCATTGTAAAAGCCTATCAAGGAATTACGGGACATCATCGCGGAGAGTTACCTTTTACATCTAAGGATGAAATGTACGATCTCTATAGAGTATCACTGAAACCACTTGTAGACTCTGGCAAATTAGCTATGATTCTTGTACAATTTCCACCTTGGTTTGATTGTACAAAAGAAAATGTTGATGAAATTCGGTATGTTATTCAGAAATTAAAGGGATTTGAGATAGCAATCGAATTTAGACATCAGTCGTGGTATTCAAGAGAATATAAAAAGAAAACAATTCAATTTTTAAAAGAAGAAAATCTGATTCACTCGGTCTGTGACGAGCCGCAAGCAGGTGACGGCAGTATTCCGCTTGTGCCCATTTCTACACGCACAGACAAGGTGTTGGTGAGGTTACACGGCAGAAATGTACATGGATGGCGCAATTTAACTGGGGACAGTGAGGCGTGGCGGAAAGTCCGCTATCTTTATAAGTATAATGATCAAGAATTAGAGGAAATAAAAAGTGTAGTAAACCAATTAGCGGCCGAAACAGAAGAGGTATTTGTTGTTTTCAATAATAACTCAGGTAAAGATGCAGCCCTAAATGCGAAACGTTTTCAAAAATTATTAAATATCAACTACGATCGTTTAGCTGCGAAACAGCTCGACTTTTTTGAGGGAGAATGGTAATGGAATTTATACTACTAGGTATCATTGGTCTTTTGTCTGGAGTTATAGGAGCGCTTGTTGGTCTAGGTGGTGGAGTTATTCTTGTACCTGCAACGCTATTTATTGGGGTTACACTTGGATTAATTGAAGGAATCACACCACAAAGTGTAGTTGGCCTGTCTGTAATTATGATGATTTTTGTTGGATTAGGATCAACATTGACATATATGAGAGCGAAAACAATAGACTATAGAAGTGCTGTTATTTTTTTTATTGGTAGTATACCAGGTACATTATTAGGGGCCTTTGTAAATAAAGGACTTGATTTGCCCTCATTTAATTTATATTTTGGTATTTTACTTATCGTGTTATCCATATTACTTCTTGTTCGAAAGTATTTAAAGCCTGTTACCTGGTTTGTCAATCATGGGAAGCCGATTACATTTACAGATAAAATGGGTGAATCCTATACATTTGGTTATCCTATTTGGTTCGCATTCCTATTGACGTTTGGAATTGGTTTTGCATCCGGATTATTCGGTATAGGTGGAGGCTCGATTATTGTACCTGCGATGATTTTGCTATTTCTATTTCCACCACATGTTGCAGTTGGAACGTCTATGTTAATGGTGTTTTTATCAGCAATTGTCAATTCAATCACACATATTTCCTTAGGTAATGTGCCTTGGCTCTATACAATACCAGTTATTCCAGCTGCTTATATTGGCGCTAAGCTTGGTGCAAGACTTAACCAGAAAATAAAGTCAGAAACATTGGTTGTAGCGTTAAGAATTATTCTTTTACTACTAGGTGTACGCTCGATTGTAGATGGCTTAATGGGGTGAAAAGATGAAAGAAGAAATAGACAGAATCCACTTTTATCATACAAATGATCTTCATAGTCACTTTGAAAACTGGCCACAAATTAGCCGGTTACTTAAAACACGCCAAGCAAAGCATAAAGCCGATGAAGAAGCTTGTTATCTATTTGACATCGGAGATTTTGTAGACCGATCTCATCCCTTTACAGAAGGTACAATCGGCAAGGGGAATGTACAGCTTCTGAATGAATCCGGTTATGACGCAGTGACGATTGGAAATAATGAAGGAATTACATTATCCAAAGAAATGCTTGCTTCTTTATATGAGAATGCCGAATTTGAAGTGATACTTTGCAATTTATTTGAAAAGGATCGAAGCCGTCCGAATTGGGCAGTGTCTTCCACAATTTTTGTCACGGAAAAGGGAACAAGAATTGGAGTAATTGGAGCGACGGCATTATACACGGACTTTTATTCGAAACTAGGATGGAAAATAACTCCGCCGCGAACAGAGTTGAAGAAAATTGCAGAGATTTTGATTGATAAGACGGATCTTATCGTTTGTCTTTCACATATGGGGCAACCTGAAGACGAGCTTCTTGCAGCTGAATGTAATGAGATTGATGTTATTTTTGGGGCGCATACCCATCATTTATTCCATGAAGGGAAGCTTATTGATAAGACCTTATTAGCAGCGACAGGAAAGTTCGGTGCATTCACTGGGCATGTAACAGTAGAGTTCAATGTTGAGGATAAAGAAATAGTACACCGTAGTGCAGTGCTTTATCCTTCAGAGTCATTACCTGTTGCAGAAGAAGATATTGAGCAGGTTAATAATCTAATGGCTGTTGGTAATAAAGCGCTCGAGGAAAGGGTGTTTTTTAATCCATCAACGATGCCTCAAAGTTTGTTTTCGGAGGGGCCACTGTCATCCTTTTTTGGTCGGGCACTTTTAGAATATACTGGAGCAGACTGTGCTTTATTTAATTCAGGAATATTTCTAACGGGACTAAAAAAAGGTTGGGTGACAAAGAAAGATTTACATGGATTACTTCCACACCCAATTAATCCGTGTGTGATTGAGCTTGATGGTGCGGAGTTGATGGACATATACGAGTTATCGCTTAATAAGGAATGGCCTACGATTCATATTAAAGGGTTGGGTTTTCGAGGGGCACTAATGGGCGCGATGATCTATGAACGGTTATATCGAAATCGACACGGGGAACTATTTGTTGGAAATAAAAAAGTGGTAGTTGGAGAAAAATACAAACTCGCAACCTTGGATATGTTTACATTTGGTTTCTTCTTCCCTTCATTAAAACATGCGGAAAAAGAATACTTTATGCCTGAATTAATAAGAGATGTAGTGGCTTATTATGGATGTAAATATTACAAAGAATCAACGACTCATTCCTAGCATATACTAAGCTAGGAGGAGTCGTTTTGAAATTTCAAGGGCAAGTTAGACGTAAACCTAGGCGACGGCGAAAGCGAAGGATAGTACCTCTCTTGTTACCGGCGATATTTTTTTCGATTGTCTTCTTTTTATACTTTATTAATGCAAGACTTGCACCAATTTATATTGACTTTGCTGAAAGGCAGACGCAAAAAATTGCTTCACAGGTCATTAGTAGTGCCATTAATTCCAGAGTAGCAAATGTTCTAGATGTAAATGATATTATTGTAAATATACCGCCAAGCGAGTCTGGTGGCGTAGTCGGGACAAAGTTTAACACTGAAATAATAAATCGTGTATTAGCAGAAATTCAAATTCTTGTACAACAACATCTTGATCAGGCTGGAACAGCTGAATTTGATTCATTACCTTCTTCTAGTGAAATTGAGTATGATGCGCAGGCAATGGAAGACCAAGGGGGTATTATCTTTTTAATACCTCTAAGTCAGGCGATGGGCATACCCTTACTTGGAAACTTAGGACCTAAAATACCCATCCGCTTTCATGTGATTGGAGAAGTTCAAGCTACGCCAGAAACGACTATAAAGGAATTCGGGATAAATAATGCTTCTATTGAAGTGAATGTATTGCTTGAAGTAAATGTGCAAATTATTGTTCCTCTTGCAACTAAAAATAGCGTTGTGAAATCGAAAGTACCTATAGCAGCAGGTCTGTTCAAAGGTGATGTACCTCCAATTTATAGCGCTGGTGGAGAGTCGATGGCACCTCAAATTGAAGTACCGTTCGAGCTTCCGAAAACGAATGAATAATTGGTCTAGTTGAATCTGAAACAAAGTTTTGTTAAGATAGAAAGATAAGAATATCGATTGAGTAGAGGCTGCATTGCTTATCAGTCATACACACGAGGGTGACACCGAAGACCGTGTATAAAAGGGAGCATTGCCGAAGTATTGTGGAGTTGTCGAGGCCATTGTACTGGGGCTATTCCGAATAGGAATGGCACTGTCATACGTCTATATAGGCATATGATGAGCTACAGGTTAGACGTTTGATAAGTAGTATTTATTATTTTATCCAACTGACAAAATGTAGACGAAACTAGCTTCCCACTACACGAAACTTAGTGTAAAAGGAGCTGGTTTTTTTATTTGTATGACACCCCTCATCTTAATTTATACGGAGGGATAAAAATGATTGGAACATGGGTATCGATTTTACCGCCATTAGTAGCCATCGTTATGGTATTGCTTACTCGGCGAGTTCTTTTGTCACTTGGCTCAGGAATTATAGTGGCAGCATTAATTGTAGCATCGTTTGCAATTGGAGACTTTTTAATAATATTTTGGAATGCGATGATTGTGTCATTCTGGAGCGGTGGTCAGTTAAATACTTATAATATTTATATTATGACATTTATTTTGTTGCTAGGAGTACTTACCGCATTCGTTAGTTTATCAGGTGGAAGCCAGGCGTTTGCAGAATGGGCAGTGCATCGTGTGAAAACAAAGAGGGGTGCAAAGTTATTAACAGCATTTCTAGGCATCTCAATTTTTGTCGATGACTATTTCAATGCGCTTGCAGTTGGGCAAATAGCTCGTCCTATTACAGATCAACATAAAATTTCAAGAGCCAAACTGGCTTATTTTATTGACTCGACATCTGCACCTATTTGCGTTATCTCACCCATTTCAAGTTGGGGGGCTTTTTTGATCGGACAATTAGCGCTAATTTTTGGAGGAGCGGCGGTTTCTTATTCGCCACTTTCAGCTTTTGTTCTAATGGCGCCTATGAATTTCTACGTAGTAACGACGCTTTCTATTGTGTTTTTCCTTGCTTGGACAAATATCGATTTCTTTGAAATGAAAAAGCATGAGCAAAGGGCAAATGAAACGGGTCAATTGTTTGATCCGAAAAAAGAGATTCCAGGTCAGTTAAAAGAGGAATTTCCAATTCATTCATATGGACGGGTGCGTGATCTTATTGCGCCAATAATAACTTTGGTTTTAGCAACGCTAATGACGATGATTTGGACTGGGTATAAAGCTAGTGTGTCCGCTGACCTTTCGGTAACTATATGGTCAATTTTTGAAAACACAAATGTTCCTTTTTCACTTGTAATTGGTGGCCTTGCAGGGACTTTACTTGCTGCTGTATTTTATATGATTCAAATGAAGAAAAACGTCACTGCAAGTTATTCCCTAATGGGTCGCGCTGTTACAAGTGGGATTAAAGCAATGTTGCCAGCCGTTTTTATATTAATTTTTGCATGGGCATTAACAGAATTAATTGATCAGCTGGATACAGGTCTATTTTTATCTGAAGTAGTAATAAATGCGAACCTTCCAGTTGCTTATCTCCCTGCGATTCTATTCATCTTAGCTGGAATAATGGCATTTTCAACAGGCACTTCTTGGGGTTCATTCGGAATATTAATGCCGATTGCAGGAACAATTATGTTGGATGCCGCCCCTGAATTGTTGTTGCCTGCACTTTCAGCAGTTCTCGCAGGAGCGGTATTTGGAGATCACTGTTCTCCCATCTCAGATACAACAATACTATCTTCAACTGGAGCAGGGTGTAACCATATTGATCATGTAACAACCCAATTGCCCTATGCGCTCATAAGTGCATCTATTGCTGTTACAGGTTACATTGTTTTAGGGATTACTGGTTCTATTTGGCTGGGTTTAATTATGGTAATTGTTATCTTGATGGTACTTTTTACCGCTTGGACAATCAAGGCAAAACAAATGAATTTAAGCCTACCTAGGTGATTAGGGTATAAAAAAGCAGTGGGTATCCACTGCTTTTTTATTATATTTTAATAGCTCTTAAATTAAAAAATGTTTTGACAGTAGTCTGATAGTAACCTATAATACATATTATATAGAATAGTTAGAAAATAGAGTTTACTAACCCCTAATAATTTTTGGGGAAGAAAAGGAGGAAATAAGTATGGCGCAACGCTCTCAGTGGGGTACAAGAGCTGGATTCATTCTAGCGGCTGTTGGCTCTGCAGTAGGATTAGGTAACATCTGGCGGTTTCCGTATGTAGCATACGAAAATGGCGGAGGGGCATTCTTTATACCTTATTTATTTGCATTACTAACTGCAGGTATACCGATTTTAATTATGGAATTTACAATGGGTCATAAGTATCGTGGCTCAGCAGCACTCTCGTTTTTTAGAATGGGTGGTAAAAAAGCAGAATGGATCGGTTGGTGGGGGATATTCGTCTCCTTCGTCATTTCTGTTTACTACGCGGTTATCATTGCTTGGGCGATGAAGTACACGGTCTACTCCTTTAAATTATCTTGGGGAGAAGACACAGGAAGTTTTCTATTCGGAGATGTGTTAAACCTTGCTGAAGTTCCAGGGCAAGCAGGCGGTTTTGTTCCAGGTGTTTTATTCCCACTATTACTAGTTTGGTTAATCGCATTTATTATTTTATTAGCGGGAGTTCAAAAAGGGATTGAACTAGCAAACCGTATTTTTATCCCAACTCTAACAATTATTTTTCTGCTTATTGTTATACGAGCAGTAACTCTTGACGGAGCAGCAATAGGGCTAGATGCATTCTTTAAACCTGACTTGACGAAACTTATGGATCCGGTAGTTTGGGTTGCAGCCTATGGCCATATTTTCTTCAGTTTATCCATTGCTTTTGCAATTATGATAACTTATTCAAGTTATTTACCTAAAAAATCAGATATTACGAACAACGCATTTATTACAGGGTTTGCGAATTCAAGTTTTGAGCTTTTAGCTGGAATTGGAATTTTCGCAGCACTTGGATTTATGGCGACTCAAGCCAATGTTCCTGTTGCAGAAGTTGCTACTGCAGGAGTAGGGCTGGCCTTTGTAGTATTCCCGCAAATCATCAATCAGATGCCAGGTATGAATGGACTATTCGGAGCTGCATTCTTCCTGTCACTGACATTAGCAGGGATTACGTCTCTAATTTCAATTAGTGAAACGTATATTGCGGGTGTGAGAGATAAGTTCGATCTTTCTAGAAGAAAAGCTGTAGTTATCACAGTTGGTTCTGCAACAGTCATATCTACGTTATTTGCAACACGTGGAGGACTATTCTTCTTAGACGCAGCGGATTACTTTATCAACCAATTTGGTGTTGCAGCTATTGGACTCGTTGAAGTTGTATTAATCGCTTGGGTGTTTAGAAAGCTTGACGTATTCAAAGATCATGCAAACTCTGTTTCGGATATTAAAATCGGAGCATGGTGGAAGATTTGTTTAGGCGTTATTACACCTATCGTACTTGGTTACATGATGTTTGGACTCTTAAAAGTGAACCTTTTAAAACAGCATAAAGATGGTGAAGGTAACATTATCGGGAACTATGAAGGATATTCGGATTCATTTACTATGATGAGTGGTTGGTCCGTTGCAATCTTTGCTGTTGCTATGGCGGTCATCTTTACAATGATGAAGTGGAAGAAAAATACGCATGAGACTACAGATTATGAAAACGACTAAGGGGGTTTCACTATGAGTGGAAGTGCAATTTTAATGATGATTGTTGGAATCCTCATTATATGGGGAGGGCTCGGATTTAGTGTTATGCATGCAATTAGAAAGGCAAAGAGCCGGTAGTATTCTATTTTAGAATTAAGAAGTAAAATTAAAAAAACGAACTTGAAATGCGCCCATATTATTTGGGCGCTTTCTTTCTGATTAACAACAAAAATGTATATTCAGTTGTTAGAAATATGGATTTATGATACATTGACAGGAGTGAATGATACAAAGTGAGTCATGAAAATCAGCATCAAAAGGATCTATGAACGATCAATTTTAAAGCGTATCTTTGTTAAAGTGTGTGTTAGCTACGTAAAGAAATATCTATTGATTCGACTATATAAATGTGGCGGTGAAACAATGATAGTTTTAGACAATTGGGAATATGACCTATTAATAAACTTTCGTGAAGGTTTTAATGAGGAAATTTTAAATGAGCGATATAGCGATGTATTATTGAAATACGATTATATTCTTGGAGATTGGGGATATGGTCAACTTCGATTGAAAGGTTTCTTTGACGATCGAAATCAGAAAGCAACGTATGAAACGAAAATCAGTACTTTACAAGACTATTTATATGAATACTGTAATTTTGGCTGCGCACACTTCGTTTTGAAAAAAGGAAGTCGGGTCAAAGAAGCGGTTACTGTACCAGAAATAGAGGAAATATCGGAAACGCTTGAAGATCAATAAGATCTAGAGCGTTTTTTATTTGAGCAAATAATGTGGTAGTATTGAAGGTGCTAACGAACAATTGGGAGGAATGTTAATGTACTTTATTGATAGAAATAAAATCAGCCAAACACTTACGCATATGGAAGAATTACTTGCTTTATGCAATGAGAAAAAAAGTTGGAACGCGAATCTAGTTGAAGCGCTTGCTCTTGCACGTTTGACGCATGTACTAATTGAATCACTAATAGATGTGGGAAATACGATGATTGATGGTTTTATCATGCGTGACCCAGGTGGATACGATGATATTATTGACATTATGGAAGATGAGCGAGTAATTACTCCTGAAATGTCTAAACCATTAAAAGAAGTGATTGGCTTAAGAAAAATGATTGTACGAGATTTTATAAAAGTAGATGTTAATGAAATAGAATCTGTATTGAAAGAATCGAAAGTCGCCTTGGAAAAATTCCCGGCGAGTGTACTTCACTATTTGGAAAATGAACTCGGACCCGTGTCGGCATTTTTACCTGAGGAGAATTAATGTGAAGAAGTATAAAGCAATTTGTCTTGATTTGGATGGCACAGTTTATAAAGGGGTAAATCCAATTCCTGAGGCAGTAGAATTCATTGAAAAGATACAAAAGAATGGTTTAGAACCTTTTTTTATTACGAATAACTCTTCGGCGACGCAGATAAAAATTCAAGAAAAGTTATTATCTTTTGGAGTGGAAGTAAAAAGCAATCGAATTATGACGTCTGCAATTGCTGCGGCTACCTATTGCAAAGAAAACTATGAAGACGTTTCGGTCATGATTATTGGTGAAGAAGGATTAAAAGATGCTTTTACAAAAGAAGGTTTTTTCCTTACGGATAACAATCCCGATGTTGTTGTTATGGGAATTGATAGAGAGATAACGTATGCTAAATTAGCAAATGCAAGTATTGCAATTCGAAATGGTGCGCACTTTATCGCTACAAACAGTGATCTTGTATTTCCTACTGAGAAAGGGCTTGTCCCTGGGAATGGATCATTTGCGAAACTAGTTGAGCTGACGTCTGGAAAATCACCAGTATATATCGGAAAACCAGAATCTCAAATGCTTCGGATGATTCAAAGTGAACACGGTTTTGCCAAAAGTGATATGGTCATGATTGGTGACAATTACGATACAGATATTCTTGCGGGCATTCATTTTGGTATTGATACGATTCATGTTGAAGGGGGAGTTACTTCGAGGGAAGAAGTACTTGCAAAGGAAGTCCAACCGACTCACCTTTACCATTCGCTTATAATCTAAAAAAGGCTACCCGTATTAGTATGGGTAGCCTTCTCTGTGTATCAATATGTTACTATTAAATTTTCTTAGAAAAGTGGATTGTTTTCAATGAATTGATAAATCTGTTCTGTTAGTTCTTCAGGTGTGTCTGCTTCAACAATCTCACCGTTAACAATGGCGTAGAGCGAATCCATACATTTAGTACAGTAACTCAAACAACCATATTCAAGAACATCAATACTTGGATCACGTTCTAATGTTTCAAAAGTTTTATGTGAACCGTTCGCAAGATTACTCATGCAAAACTCAACAATTGGATTCATGGAAATCACCTCGCCTACTACCGAAGATTACTCTTTTTTCACGTAATCGTCAATTAACGTGTCTTATTGTGAAACTTGTCACAAACTGCTATAATCAAAAGTGAAGAAATTAGGAATTCAGTTCGTTTTACACAGTAGAGAATTTATCTATCCCCAAAAAACATAAAGTCTTCGGTGCATCGCGTGTACAACTTAGTAAGGATAAGAAGTAAAGCTGCCAAGACATAATTAAATAAGAAGGAGAAGATTATGAGAAAACTTGTATTGTTAGGTGCCGGATATGGAAATATGCGTATATTGTTACGACTATTAACCAAAGATCTCCCGCCAGATGTCGAAATTACTCTGATCGATCGAACACCATTTCATAGCTTGAAAACTGAATTTTATGCATTAGCTGCTGGTACTGTATCAGATTCTGTCGTTCGAGTACCGCTTCCGGTTCATGATCAGTTGAAAGTGATTGGCGGGGAAATTACAGAAATTAATCCAGATGAAAAACTAGTTTATTTGGAAGATGGCCAGAAAATATCATATGATGATTTGGTCATTGGTTTAGGTTGTGAAGATCGCTATCATGACGTTCCGGGAGCAGCCGAAAATACATATAGCATTCAATCTATAGGGAAATCTCGAATCACTTATGAAAAGCTTCTTGGTTTATCCGGGGGTGCAACAGTTGGGATTGTTGGGGCAGGACTCAGTGGTATCGAGCTTGCTAGCGAATTACGTGAAAGTAGACCAGATCTTGAAATAAAGTTATTCGATCGTAGCCCAAGGATATTAAGGGATTTTCCAGAACGTCTTAGTGGTTTCGTAAAAGGCTGGTTCGATAAGCATAATGTAGATGTTGTCTCGAACTCGAATATTACAAAGGTAGAGCCGAATGTACTTCATAATCACGAAGAAACGATATCTGTAGATGCGGTTGTTTGGACAGCGGGGATTAGACCGGTTGCACCGGTAGATAATATTGATACTGAGAAGGACGATTCTGGTCGTGTCAAATTGAATCTCCATCACCAACTTCCTGATTATCCAAATACGTATGTTGTTGGAGACTGTGCTTCACTTCCATATGCACCAAGTGCGCAAGTTGCGGAAGAGCAGGCTGAACAAATTGTACGTATTATCCGTTTGGTTTGGAACAATGAACCACTTCCAGAGACAATGCCAGAAATCAAATTAAAAGGTTTTCTTGGTTCGCTAGGGAAAAAGCAAGGATTTGCATATCTTGCCGACCGAACGGTAACGGGTAGAATCGCTCGACTATTAAAGTCCGGTGTTCTATGGATGTATAAGTGGCATAATGGTTAAAAAAACGTATTCTGGCCTTGATGCCAGAATACGTTTTTTCGGTTCTTTGTCAAATGACGTTGGTGAAGAGTTATAGTCGATTATGTTTTTTATTCTTGGACGGTCTGGGAAGTCAGTGAAACTGATTTTCTAGGACTGTCCTTTTTACATGGCTATCCAATATACCCCGTTGCTTTCCGTTCCAG
>NZ_JBTLRN010000010.1:0-81852 GCF_054482775.1 Sporosarcina sp. CAU 1771
CTCCTATCTACTCTCGAAAGAGAGTACCAATGCATCTAGTATAACAAGAGTTGTTAACAAGGACAATACAATAATCTTCAAATCGAATCGTTACTCTGTTCCAATTGGCACTTACAGACCCAAGGGTCTGAATACTGTCGTGATTGATATCCAAGGGGAAAAAGATGAGGTAAGTACCCTCGTAATCAAGACAGATAATGATGGCGAAGTCTTAGCGAGGCATGGACTATCATCAGGAAAAGGACAATTAATCAAAAATAAAAACCATCAAAGAGACCGTTCTAAGGGGATTAACGCATTTAAAGAAACCGTTGTACGGCAATTCCAAGACACGGAGCTCGCATCAACCTACATAGGCGATTTAATGGAACTTTATCCAAGATATCGAAGGGATCAGCTAGCCACTCTGCAAAAAGCAACAATCGATTATTCAACTGTAATTGATGAGGCGCTTCTTAAATGTATAAATGAAAAGTTATTAAGTGCAAATGATTTTAGAGACGTCGCAAAGTTTCTAAGTTTAGATTTACACAATTCAAACGAGGTACCAATAGAAAAACGCAAAAGAAAAAAGCGTATAAATATTGAAGTAGAATCACGGCCAATAAGTACTTATACCGATATTTTAGGCGGTGTTCTTGTATGAGTGAAACGATAAAGACACTTCAAGATCAATTTAAACAACTCCGTTTATCAGAAACAGCAGCTGAGCTTCCAACAATTCTTAGGCAGGCCGAACAGGCCTCCTGGACGTATCGAGAATTCATTCAGGAGATTGTTGATTATGAGTTGAAGAAGCGCGAAGAAAAAGGAATCGAAAAGCGAATGAAATGGGCCAAATTCCCCTACATTAAAACACTTAATGAATTTGATTTGACCGAACAAAAATCGCTTAGTAACCGTCAAGTGACACAGTTAGAGGAATTGAACTGGTTGGAACAGCAATACAATATCATACTACTAGGCCCACCAGGGGTGGGTAATTATCGAAAGTTATAGTTTATGGAAAGATATTCATAAAATGCGGGGAAACCGCAGTAAGTATAACAAATATCTTTCCATAATATTTAAAAGTGCTTATCCACAAAAATCCTGCAACCACTTTAATAGATCTGTATCTTCAGACCAAACAGGAATATCTTGCGTTACAACCTCCATGTATGCTGCATCTATTACTTTTCTTTTTGTTTCGGTATTTGCTCTTAGATAAATTTCAGTTGTAGTAACTTGTACATGTCCTAAAAAATCTCTGATATAAATCAGATTTACTCCGGCCTCTAATAAGTGCATAGCTTTTGTGTGCCTGAACATGTGTGGGTGAAGCCGGTCAGAGAACAAAATTTCCGGATGTACCTCCTTAGCCTGTTTGAAATATTTATCTAAGATATATGCTATGCCTGGTCTTGTGAATGGATTTCTATTGCTATTATAAAAAAGAGGATGATCTTGTCTTCCATTTTCCAATAAATTATTTTCCTTCATGTAATTTTCCAATAGATCTCGTGTTTTCTTCATAATGGGGACGCTTCTTTGTTTATTCCCTTTACCCGTTAGGGTAATAGTGGCAGGCTGGGTAAGCCTAACATCTCTTGTTTTCAAATCAATTAATTCTTGTACCCGTGCTCCTGTATCATAAAGTGTCGCTATTAATGTTAAATCACGACGGCCTTTTTGCTTGCTAGTATTCGGCTGTTCCAATATATACTTTAGGCATTCTTGATTGAGAAATTCAATCGTCTTTTGTTCTCTTTTTTTAAAGGGAATTCCTAAAATTCTTTGACATTCTAACATGTTTTCAGGGTGTTCTGTCTGTGCATAACGGTAGAAACTGTGGATTGCTGCTAGTCGTTGATTACGAGTGTTTATACTGACGTTACGCGATTTTTCAAGCCAACAAAGAAAACCTCTAATTTCTTCTGCTTTTATCTTTTCAAATGTAAGATACTCCGGCTTAATATTCAGTTCAAAATCAAAATACTTTAGCACTTGCTTAAAGGTATCCCGATATGATTTTATCGTATTACTGCTAACATTACGCTGGCTTGGAAGATAATCGGAAAGGAAACGTGTGAGTGTTCTGGCGAAATCAGTAATTTTCATCAAAAGATACCTCCGGTATTAAATATGCAAATTCTTGTTCAACCGAAACTATAATTTTTGGATGTAAATCAGCGGTTAGCCGTAGGTAATGCTGTGTACCTCTTAGATCAACATGCCCCAGAAATACAGAAAGGTAGGGAAGAAGGTTTGTAATGTCTTCTTCATTTAAGACCCACTTTTTCAAGCAATGAACAGCGAAAGTGTGCCTGAAATCATGAAGTCTTGGTCCCTTTCCGCTGTGGGAAATACCAGCTTTCCAAAGGACCTCTCTAAATAGTTTATATATCGTGCTTTCCTTATAGTGTCCTCCGTAAGGAGATGGGAATAAAAAAGTATCACTATTATCTAAATGATGATTTTCCACCAAATACAGACGACAACGCCTTGTCAGCACTTCCGCCATTGGAACTTTTCGTTCCTTTCCAAATTTCGTATCCCGAATGAATAAAATTCCTTGTTTCAAATCGACATCCTTTAGTTTTAAATTTATCGCTTCCGAGATTCGTAATCCACAACCATACAATATACGGAACAAAAGAGGAATGATTAGATGCCTTTTAGGTGAAACATCTGAAACAGGATAATTGTCGCAAACGGTAAAAATCTTTTTCAACTCTATTTCTGAAAAGATATAAGGAACATAAGAATATCTATCGATTGAAATAGAAGCTGACGGAAAAATGTATGCCTCGTGGCCAAGGCGAACCATATATTCTGCAAGTCCGCGTATGATTGAGATTCTTCCAATTCTAGTACTGGATGTTTCATCTGGCCTTTTTTTCGTCCAAAGTAATACCAGTTCTTTCGGAAGTTCCGTTTCTACTAGTTGCTGAGCAGCAACCAAATGATCAAATTGTTTCAGAAGAGCAGAACCTTTATTGTACTTGTAACCAACAGCTCTCTTTTCCTCAATGTATCCGGCAATTAGTTCGCAAAGGATGCTTTGGTACACAACTTTTTTATTAGTCATGTTTAAGCACCTCATCTGGATCAATGGCACATTTCCTTAATCCTTCCAGATCTGTATGCAGATAGACACTGGTTGATTTAGAATTAATATGTCCAAGGACCTCGGAGATTACGGGTAATGGTGTTCCTTGTTCAAGTAAAGTACTCGCAAGAGTATGACGAAGCGAGTGTAAACCCTGCCTTTTATCTCGTGGAACGGAAATTCCGGAAAGTCTTGTGTACTTTGTGATAATGTTATGAAGGTTAGCGTCTTTACCAAAGGCCTCATAAGGCGCATTCATCCTAATAAAGACAAAAGGCGAATTACTAGTAGGACGCCCATTTTTCAGATAATCAATTAATGCCCAACCTATATCCTTTAAGATGGGATATGTTACAGTATTCTTTGTTTTATTTTGTCTTACTTCTATAATTTCTGACTGCCATTTTAAATCCGATAACTCCATAGATTTAATATCCCCAGCCCTTATGCCAAGTTTGGTAACTAGAAGTAGGATAGCGTAATCTCTTTTTCCGGTTGGATTACCTCGATCAATGCTATTTAACATACGCATAACATCTTGCTTTTCCCAGACGGAAGGAACAGGTGGATAATAGTACTTATTCTGTTTTGGTACCTTTAAAGAAAGATCCTCAGCTGTATATTGATTGAAATAAAGAAACCTTAAGTATACCCTAAGCGTAGTTAAGATGGAGGCAATACTTTTTTCGTGATTTTTGTAAATAGTTTTTACATAATCGGATATTATTTCTCCATTAATATCATTTGACTTCAGAACACTTCTAGAATCAAGGTAATCAATGAAAAAGAACAAACGTTGCATTCGTGTGCGAAGACCCCTTTTGGAATACTCGTTAACTTCGCATTCTTTTTCGTAGGCAGCTAGTTCCGTTTCGAACTGTAATGGTTTGATATATCCTTTCTTTTTCACGATTCTTCGGATAATCACGCCATGTAGCTGGTAATCACCCAAAACCCTGATTCTTCTAATGTGACCTTTAAGCCCTTTGGGCATGGCATATTTGTAGTAATCGACTGTGCAGTTATACTTCTCCTTTAGAAACTTCCTACCCAATGCTTCAGAGAAATAGATTTCATCTTTTTCTTTGGCGAATGCAATAATCCTTTTGTAAAAAGCACGATATCCACATAAAGTGTTATCCGCATAATTTAACCTTTCCAATTCTGATAAGACTTTTGATACTAGAACCTCAATAGGGAACTTTGTTGCCATATGGCACCTCCAAGATTTTATAAACCTATTGTGGAGGATTATAAAAAGAAATAAACGTATATTTCAATTTAAATAAGGTATATACACTTATTTCTTTCCATAAACAATAACTTTCGATAATTGCCTGTACCTGGTGCTCCAGTTAATATTAAATTCTCTTTCCGACCTATAAAATTTATAGTGCAAAGCTCTTTCGAATCGATGTGAGAAGGAAAATGAACCTGTTCATTCCAGCGAAAAGAAGAGAGCGACTTAATCTGTAGAAACTTTGCTTTCTTTATTAGTCGTTCGGATTTTGTTTCTTCCCGCAACTGAAGTTCTTTCTGAAATAATTGCTCTAGAAATTCTGCTGAATTTTCAAAGGCTATGTCCTCGAAGATGTCATAGACGTGAGCTAGACGTAAAGCTTTACACATTATCTTTAAGTCCGAAGTCATTGAATATCACCTTCAGTCTGGTTGACACTCTGCAGCTGATCGTACTTGTTCCAATCAATATCGTATGGATGTGATTGTGGTTCTTTCAAAACGTCAGACTGGCCACCCAAAAGCTCATAGAACTCGTCATTTATTTGATTCATGTCGTGAGTGGCTAATAGTGCAATCAACCAATTTAGACGCTCTTTTCGAATCGTAAGATTCGATATATTGATATATTCAAAAATACGACCAGGCAGATAGGCAGAGAAACGTGAATAGCTCACTGCTCTTGGCTTGCTTACCCATGCTTTCAAAATAGCATGCCAAGGAATCTCGCGATTCTTATGCATATAGGGGCGATTATCCTCGTATAAAATTTCGCCGTGAGGTGATAGTACTTTGAATCGATTCCAATATTTAACGATAGATAAGCTTGGATAATTATAACCTCTCGGAACATAGACTTTTACCTTGTCCAAAGTAACCTCACCGTATTTATTTGCTTTTAGGTTTTCCTCTTTAAACACTGGATATTCTTCCTCGGGCATGGCCAATAGATACTGGGATTCTTCCTCTAATAATTGCTGTATGGTGACTTTTTTCTTGTAGTGGATACGCTGGCGATCTTTAGTATGCTTTTCTTCTAGCACTTGTGTTAAATGTTCTAAATCCTTTATTACAGGTGCCGGAGTTATGAAGTTGTAACGAACGTAGCCTACCTTGTTTTCAACATTTCCTTTTTCATTTCCTGAATAAGGATTACAAGCCTGTGGATCAAAACCATAATGACTTGCGAACTGTAGGAACTCATTTGTAAACACTGCTTCTTCATGTTTATTTCTTGGTTTAATGACTGCTGTTTTCATATTATCTATCCGAATTTTACGTGGCACCCCACCTAGCTGCTGAAATATCTTTTTCATACCGTAAAGGAGACATTCTTGATTTTCTGCTGGTAAAGGGATTGAATAAGCATCATTACTGAAAGGAAGCGTCATAACTAAACAGTGGATATCTCGATAGCTCCCATCCTGGACAGCTTGCATTAACCCAAAATCTAGCTGTGCTTCCGCGGGAGGATGAGTAAGACGCTCATAGTTCCTATCTTTAGTCTCATCTTCAATATCCTCTCTGCCTTCACGCCAATCTTCTATAAAGTAAGAGACAGTCCGATAGGACCCTTCAAACCCCATGTCTTGCAGTGCAGCAAAAATCCCTTGGTTAGTTCTTCTTTCTTTTCTCTTTAGCTTTTGATCCTCCCAAAGCCAATCCCCAACAATCTCTCCCCATTTCTCAACGTACATCATCCCTGTTCTTTTTCTTTCCTTTTCCTTTGGTAATTGATCTCCATCCGCATATTTTTTAGCGGTTCTCCAATTAATCCCTAATGTTTCTGATATAGAATTGATAGATAATGATTTCTGATTCCTCAAGACTTTGATACAATTAATTTCAGGCATTGCCAGCATTCCTCTCAACCTCCACTGATTTGATTCGACACCAATACAGTAGAGAAATTTTGGAAGGCTGGCAAGCCTTTTTTATTGTTTAAGAGTTGCAGCGTTATGTATTTTTCCTTTGCAAAACTCTGTACTTCTATTTTGCACTACACATAAGCCTTTATAAAGAAAACTTTTATCATTTATCTCTTTTTCAAAACTTTTAAAAATTAGGTACTATTTACTAAAATATGGTACTATTGATACAAATTAATAGTTTTTTACTTTTTAATTTATTACAAGTAAATCTCATGGAGGTCTAAATTGGATACATTAAACCTATTACTAATAGCGATCACATTCATTGTAGTTAGCTTCTCTATTTTTTCAATAATTAAATCTAAAAAAAATAAGGAAACTATTAACGTCCTTTCACCAAGTATAAATGAATTTATTACTGAACTTGAGTTATTATCAAAAAACTATTTAGCCAATTCACAATTAATCTATTTGAAAGAAAAATATCACCCACTGTATGAACAAATACTTACATTACCTAGAAATATAATCAAAAAACAACATGATTTTTCCTACTTCTTAACTTTTTATAAAGATTTTGATCAAAAGGTAGAAAATAGTAATATACATTTTATTAATCATGAATTAAAAGAAGCTGCTCTCTTTTTCCAAAATATTGATGGTAAATCACTTGATAGACAACAACAAGAGGCAGTAGTCGTTGATGAAGATAATACATTAGTTTTAGCTGGCGCGGGAAGTGGAAAGACACTTACAATATCAGCAAAAGTTAAATATTTAACTGAACGTTTGGGTATTCATCCGGATGAAATTTTGCTGATTTCTTTCACATCCAAATCAGCTTCTGAAATGACAGAGCGAATACAAGGTAAACTGAATATACCGGTAGAAGCTAAAACATTTCACAAACTAGGTTTGCAAATAATTACAAGTTCGAATAAGTCACGTCCCGATATTCAAAATGAGCTATCAAAAGTAATTAATAAATATTTTAAGGAACATGTTTTAACTAATCTCACACTAATGAGCGACATAATCCACTTTTACGGATTTTATTTATCTGTACCAAAAGATCTAGAAGAATTTAATACGCTAGGGGAATATATTGATGATCAAGCAACAGTTAACCTAGAGACACTTCGGTCAAAATTAACCTATCAGCAATCTGAACTGAGTAGAGAACGCAAGACTTTAAAACTTGAAGAAGTCAAAAGCTTAGAAGAAGTTTTAATTGCGAACTTTCTATACTTAAATGGAGTTGAATATGAATATGAAAAACTCTACCCAATAGCCTCAGATAAGTATAGGAAAAGGTATCGCCCAGATTTCTATCTACCGAATTATAATATTTATCTAGAACATTTTGGAATAACTGCGGATGAAACTGCACCGTGGTTATCCCCCATAGAGGAAAGAAAGTATATTGAAGATATGAATTGGAAACGTTCCTGGCATAAGATAAATGAAACTAAGCTAATTGAAAGCTACTCTTATTACAATAAAAATGGTGAGTTATTAGATAAGATAAGAATTTTACTTTTGGAAAATGGAGTTGTATTGAAACCAATAAATCTAACTGAAGCATATAAGAATTTATTTATTAAAAGAAATGAAGAAAGACAATTTAAGGAGTTTAAAGGTTTAATTTCAACTTTTATTACGTTATTTAAATCAAACGGATATGATGACTCTGATTTTATTAAAATGAAAGAAAAAGTTCAAGTAATGAATAACCCATTTCATCGTGAGCGGACAAGGTTATTTTTAACAATGGTTCAACCTATATATAATAATTATCAACATTTTTTGATAAATCACCATAGCATAGATTTTAACGATATGATAAACAATGCAATCAATATAGTTAATAATAGCGAAGATCAACTCTTTGGTTATAAATACATAATTATCGATGAATACCAAGATATTTCTACTAATCGCTTTCGACTGATTAAAGCTATCAAAGATATGACAAATGCTAAAGTGATGTGTGTGGGAGACGACTGGCAATCAATTTTTAGATTTGCTGGTAGCGACCTTGAATTGTTTTTGAATTTTGAAAAGTATTTTGGTTTCTCAAAGTTGTTGAGAATTGAAAAAACTTATCGAAATTCCCAACAATTAATTGATATAGCAGGACGTTTTGTAATGGAAAATGATAAGCAATTCAGTAAAAAATTAACCTCATTTAGAAGTCTTGATAATCCTATTAGAATCTACGGATATGATAAGAATGCTGAGAAGGCTTTTAGTTTTGCAGTTGATGAAATAGTGAATAAAATGGGTGAAGAAACGACTATTATGGTTATCGGCAGAAACAGACTTGATATAAAGTTCTTATTAAGTGAAAGCAAGGAGTTTCACTATGCTGAAACTAGCAATGAAATATTTTCAGCAAACAAAAATCATTCAAACCTTCAGTTTCTATATACTACAGTTCATAGTTCGAAGGGACTCGAAGCAGACAATGTAATCTTGATAAATTTGACAAATCATTTAGTGGGTTTTCCAAATAAGATCTCGGATGACCCATTACTTTCTCTAGTTTTAAATGATACTGATCAATTCGAATATGCTGAAGAACGCCGACTTTTCTATGTAGCCCTTACTCGAACAAAAAACACTGTATATTTAATTACTCCACAAGAACAAATGTCAATATTTGTCGAAGAATTAATAAAAAAACACAAGATTGAATTTAATTTGGTAACTGGTGAAACATCATTACGTGAAAATCCAAGATGCCCAGTTTGTAAAGAAGGTAAAATGGTGGTTCGGGAAAGCAATTTTGATAATAAAAGATTTTTAGGTTGTAGTAATTATCCTAAATGTTCACAAGTTTTTAAAGACCTAAGTATATTAACAAATCCAGTTGTATGTACAACGTGCAATGGCTTTATGACAATACGAAAAGGACCAAAAGGTGAATTTTACGGTTGCACTAATTTTCCAGTATGTAGAAATTCTTTTGATAATGTCTAAATCTAAAAGGTATGCCTATGCATATCACAATTAATAATTTATTTCGAGTCGGCGTTTATTATTAATTATTTTTGATTACACATAATAGTAATGAGCTTGTTTAACATTAATTGTTCCAAGCTATCAAAAGTTGTTGATAATAAATAGTCGATCTTTAGCGTTATATATTTATAGAAATAGTAATAATTTATTAAAGTAAAATAGCGCCAACCCGTTAAATAACAGGTGACGCTACTAATTTAATTATTAATGTTTATTCTTTAACTTCTCTATTATACTACTAATCTTCTTGTGCATTTTTTCAGTCTCAGCTTGCAACACTTTGACTTCATACTTGTCGCCTACTTTACTAATCTCAACAATATCACCTTCAGAAAGATGTAGGTTGATTTCCGTAATAGGAATCACTAACTGTTCTACTTCTTCTGGGTATTTTAAAAACGTATATTTCCCATCAGTACTCTCGTCTAATGTATATTTTACTTTATTCATATCATTCGCACGCCCACCCATCTTTATCCCGATCGTGTTTTGTTTCATAGGCTGGATGCCCCGTTCTCACACCATATGGATAAAATTCACGCATTTCGGTACAATTTTTGAAGCTTGTTGGAGCCCCTGGAATTACGTATCGCCCAGTGCTTAGATCTGGTTTTGGTTCCGGTTTTGGTTCCGGTTTTGGTTCTGGTTTTGGTTCCGGCTTTGGTTCTGGTTTTGGTTCTGGTTTTGGTTCCGGCTTTGGATTAACATTATCAGTCCAAGGTTTTACAGATACAGAATGTGTTGTACCATTTGTTGAAACAGTAATATCACCAGATTGTGCTGTAGAATATATTTTTGAACCAACTGCATTTAATCTTTGGATAATTTCTACGTGAGGATGACCGTATGAGTTGCCCTCACCGTATGACAAAACTGTTCCGGTAGGTTTGACTGCAGTTACAAACGCTGCTGTAGTACTTGAATTAGACCCGTGGTGACCTGCCTTTAAATATGTTGATTTTAAACTACTGCCATATCTTGATATTAAATCATCTTCAACGGTTTTTTCAGCATCACCAGTTAGTAAAAAGCTTACCGAACCATATAAAACTCTAGTAACAATAGATGCATCATTTGCATTTGTCACATCCGCATTAGAATGTAATATCTTAGTATTTAATAATGAATCGAAATTAATTAACCCTTCGGAATTAGCAACTTTAAATGGAATATTCTTGGTGTCAATCAACTCAAGAAGTTCTAAATAAGTTTGTGTTGTATGCACATTTCCGCTGTCTATAAATTGATCGACTGGAAAACTATTCAACACGGTTATTAAACCACCGATATGATCAGCGTGTGGATGTGTAGCAATAACTATATCTAATTTAGAAATATTTTTAGATTTTAAGAAATCAACTACTTTTGTACCACTACCCTTCGTTCCTGCATCTATCAGCATGTTCTTACCACTTGGTGATTGAATTAGAATTGAATCTCCTTGCCCAACGTCAATAAAGTGAACTTGCATGTTTGGAGCAGGTTTGAACTTATCATCTAGTAACCTTGCCATAAACACTGCAAAGTGCGCTCTAGATAGAGTTACCGCTGGTTTAAACGTACCATCTGCATACCCAGTCGTGATATTTTCCGTAGCTAGAATGGATATGTAATCTTTAAACCCATTATTTGCAGTTACATCGGTAAATGAAACATCTTTTGTTTTTTCTAAATTGTAACCCTCCGAAAGTATCTTTGACATTTGTCCACGCGTTAAAGGTGCTGCTGGATCGAAAAACTTACTGCCATCTGAAGCTGTTTTACCACCAATAAATCCTAGCTCAACAGCTTTTGCTACAACATCGTATCCGTAACTACCAGGCTTCATATCTGTAAAATTAGGATTTGGTGCTGTGAAGTCTGTAATTCCTTTTTCCCGTAATATCATCGTAACCGCTTGTAATCGAGTTAAATTTTGTTCAGGCTTGAACGTTCTATCTTCATACCCTTTAATAATCTTCTTATCTGTTAGATAAGTAATTTCACTCTTGTATAAAGTGACATCAGAAAATCCATTTGCAGCCTGTGCTTGTTGTTGCGGTAATAACGTAAATATTAAAAACAAGCTTAGAAACATTATTAAACTTCTTTTCATCATTTTATTACACCCCTTTTCAACAATGGTACTAGAGTTGATAGCAATAGTCTATCAGTCGTATACTATATTAAATGATATTGTTGAATTGTCATAGTTTACTACATATAAAGCAGTATTTAGTAAGTAATCTAATTAATGCCTTTGCACCACTCAACTTCCACACGATTTTGAATAGCTTCTAAGTTGTGACGTGCACAGGCATTCTAAATTAACTAGCCCGACTAACCCGCCGTCCCCTTCTCTGCAATTGATGGGTATTAGCCAATATCTCCATAAGAAACGTATACGTCCCATAACACGCCTCCACATCCAATTGCTCTGCATCCGTATGTTCAAACTGATAACCCGCCGAAAGATTTACACTCTCAATACCACTTTGCGCCCAAATATACGTATCACTCGAACCACCGGTGACCGTTTTCCAAGCTCCGAGACCAGATTGTCTAGCAATCCGTTCAAGCCGCACACCAAATTCAGACGTACAAAATGGGTCATATCCTCCTCTAGATGTCACAATATCACTCGTTCCCCGACGATCGATGACGAAGGCCATATCCACATCCCATAAAAATGATTTTGTAACTTCCCTAGCACCACAGAGACCGATTTCTTCCTCCACAGTAAAGATGTATTTAACCGTTCCCCGAAAATCACTTTTTCCAACTGACTTCGCAGCCGAAAGGACGACATTCACACCAGCTGATTACGGCCAGTAGAATGTACCACCTTCGCCATCTTATTTACCACAGATTGACAAAGAATGTACCACTAAATGACATGAGATTTACCACTTAACTTTCATACCTTTGTATAATTAATGTGCACACCTAATTGTGTGACAATTATTATACAGGAGGTATTTTTTTATGATTCGTTATCGAAATATTTTGGAATTAAACGATGAAGGAATCAGTCTTAGAGGAATTGCTTCAAGTACAGGAAACTCTCGCCAAAAAGTGACAGAGATCATTCGTCTTGCAGAGAAAAAGGGGTTAGTTTGTCCGTTGGAGGATGAAATGACGGACAAGTGGATTGAGGAGTTTCTCTATCCAGAAAAATCTCTAGAAGCTTCTGGAAGACAGCCATTGAACTTCGATTATATTCATGAAGAATTAGCAAAACCTAATGTAACACTTTCACTTCTGCATCATGAGTATGAGGCAGAATGTCGTGCAAGTAAAAAAATTCCATACTCCTATCGTAGCTTTTTACGTCATTACAGTGCCTATGCAAATAAGTATAAAGCCACTATGCGTATACGTAGGAAGCCAGGAGAAATTATGGAAGTTGATTGGGCAGGTTCAACAGCATACATCATTGATAGAGACACTGGGGAGAAGATAAAGGCTTATATTTTCGTCTCAACACTTCCCTGTAGTCAATTATCATACGTAGAAGCCACTTTATCGATGAATTTGCATGCATGGATTACTGCTCATAACAATGCATTTGATTATTATGGAGGAACTACACAGATTATTGTTCCAGATAATCTTAAAGCCAGTGTAACTAAGCATAACGCACGCGAATTGGTATTAAATCCTACATACAGGGAAATGGCAGAACACTACAATACTGTGGTTATGCCTGCGCGTGTACGTTCACCAAAAGATAAGCCGAGCGTTGAAGGCTCCGTAGGAGCCATATCAACATGGATCATCGCGGCTTTAAGAAATACACAATGCTTTAGCATCGATGAATTGAACGTAGAAGTTTGGAAGAAGCTAGAAGAATTTAACAAACGACCTTTTACACGTAAAAAAGGAACCCGCTTGTCTGCATTTGAAGAAGAGGAGAAATTTGCGCTTTCTCCTCTTCCATCCGCATCGTATAAATTATCTGAATGGAAAACAGCGAAAGTTCGTCCTGATTATCACATCTCTGCCGAGAGTATGTTTTATTCTGTGCCATACGAATACATCAATCGCCAGGTCGAAGTAAGACTCTCAGATGATCTAGTTGAAATCTATTTCAATCATATGCGGATTGCTTCCCATAAACGATTATATGGTAAGTTTGGTCAGTTATCCACTACTCGTGACCATATGCCTGATAACCATAAGTTATATGTCGATCAAACGCCAGAAGCTGCGATTGAATGGGCTGAAAGCATTGGAACGTCAACCCTTAAGGTTATTAAATTCATTCTTGATACTTCACAGACAGAGAAACTCGCATTACAGTCTATATTTTCATTGAAGAAATCAGAGCGTCGTTATACAAAATATGAAATTGAACGTGCGTGTAAAATGATAATTTCAATGACAAAAAGACCGACGGTCAAAAGTATTCAAACGATCTTGAAAAGCAATCAAAAGAACGATGCAGAACAAGAGCTTAAACGAAACACTGAAAACAACATAAATAACTACGGCTTCACACGAGGAGCTTCATACTATGGGGGTGCAGATAAATGATGAATGAACAGACTTTGACAAAATTACACGAAATGAAATTGAGCGGAATGGCCGAAGCTTATGCAGAACAGTCACTAAATAAGGAGTTTCAAAAGATGAGCTTTGATGATCGTTTTTCTTTACTCGTTGACCTAGAACATTCCCGTCGTAAGAGTAATAAACTTCAACGTCTAATTAAATCAGCTACTTTTGTAAATCCAAATGCCAGTATTGAAGACATAGAATATCACGAGGACCGAAGACTTGATAAAGATTTAATTTTGAAGCTAGCGAGTGGTAGCTATATTCTAGACAGTCACAATATAGTATTGAAGGGTCCAACAGGTTCAGGCAAATCATTCTTGGCAAGTGCATTCGGAGTGTCTGCTTGTCGCCAATTATATAAAGTGAAATACATTCGATTACCTGAATTACTAGACGAACTATCACTAGCGAAACTAGCGGCGGATGGAAGCTATCGGAGATGCATCAAAAAATACACGAAGGTTGATTTACTCATACTTGATGAATGGCTATTAACAGATTTATCAACAGATGAGGCAGCAATTCTACTAGAAATCTCTGAATCTCGTCATAAGATTGCATCAACTATTTTCTGTTCACAAATCGACCCTAGTGGGTGGCATCTAAAATTAGGAAATGAAACAATTGCAGAAGCTATTTTAGATCGTATTATCCATGATTCCTATCAAATTTTAATAGATGGAGACGTTTCTATGCGTGAGCGTCATGGATTGGGGTTACCAAAATGATTCCAACAGAAGTTGAAAATCGTATTGCCAAGTACTTTTTTCACAGGTATTTACCAGATGAAGTGATGATGAACATAGTAGATAAGCTATTACCTCCTTGTGGAGGTATGGAGGAAGAGGATTTAGACTTTGATGAGCTTGTTCGTTGGGCTATTGATATTATTGAACAACAATTACAAGATAAAAAGTTAAGATAAGATCAACAGCCATTGAAATAATATTATTTCGATGGCTTTTGTTTATTTTATACATTACTAACCATTAGCCCTCTAACCACACTCATTCGCTCTAAACTCCTAATCGAATAATAAGCATAAAGTGTTTATTGGTAAACAGCTTGGCGAAGTGTGGTAAAATCCGTGGCAAGTGTTGGTAAAAAACATGTCACAGGTGGTAAATTTCATTGGCGGTAATCACCAGCACGGTCATCCGCACCAAGTATCCCCTCGCTACTCATCCAAATGTGATTGTTCTTAATGAGTTTACGACCTTCAATAATCTCTTCAACGGTATCCAGATGTGCGTTCAATAATACGGTAGGCCCCGGTCCAAATCTTTTCTCTGCAAGAATATTTCCAACATGATCCACCGTCATGTAGTCAACGAAAGGCTCCAATTCTTGCATTACATACGCCCGTATTTCGCCTTCATCACCACTTGCCCCTGCAATATTCAAAGCAGTTTCGAGTCCATCTTCAAATTGTTTCGTAGAAAGCAATTCATCGTTTTCCATGAAAATCCCCCTTGCTTCCTCTACTGAAATGAAGGCTAGTTTTTCTGCGACTGTCGGCAACAGCGTTCGCTCAGCCGTAAACTTCAATTGTCTTCCGTGACGCTTCGTCTCTGTCCCAACAGACGCCAGAACACTTTTTGCCATCCGTGCGAAATCCGAAGTTGCAAAGTAGATTGTTGGCCTTCTTCTTTCATGACCGTCACAAGAAAAATGCATTGTGCACGCCAATCTGTTCAGTTGCATAACAACACCGGAAATATAGATATCTAGTTTATCCAACGGTATCTCCATAGGGGCAAAGCTTGACTCAGTCCTTCCGTCCGTGTATTTCTCCAACAGTTCCACCCATGTTTTTTCCGTGACTGCAGAAGAACAGATCTCCAGGTTTTTCTCATCCAGTCTGAATTCTATCCCTAAATTAATGAGAATCTTATTCAAGAAGTCCCTGTTATGATCTGTAAGCTGTCGTGCATCAAACATCCCTGCATCCTCCGTAACAGTAAATCCGTATCCAGTTAATAGTGCCTGCCAAGTTTTGTTCATACCAACCATCTCCTTTTCTTTAGTACCTTAAGTATAGACACCTCAGCGTGACAGCCCTGTCACAGGAAACCCCTCTATAAATACAAAAATCCTCCCATATGAAATGGAAGGATGATTCGCTTTGTACTTATTCGCCATCACGTGCAAGGATATAGAACTTAATGTTAGGAAACGTATAACTATTCGTATTTAGTACATGTTGGATAAACCGCTCTGGAAAGCCTATTTGCGCTAGTAATTTATTAATACGGCTGATTTTCGTTCGATAATTATCCCAAGTAACCTCATTTGAATTAGCGACACTTTCTTCTTGATAACCGTCAATATCGGTTAATGATAGAGCTTCATTAACCGAGCTCTTCAAAAGCAATTGCTTCAACAACACGGCAAGGAATATCGAAATGTCACAGCTCTTATCTTTCCTTTGAATGAAAGTCTTATTTCCAGTAAAGTCTAACACCAATCCTTCAAAATCAAAATTCTGCGTAATCGCTTCACGCTCACTTTTGGAAATCATTCGTCGATCTTCATTGGAATAAAGAACAAATTCCGCACCAGCCAATTTCTCTTGAAGCTTCACAGAAAGATCTTCAACACTAATTCCTGTAGACGTTTCTACTTCAGACGCTTCCGATAATTCATCGGCTACTTGCATCGATGCTTTCGCAAGTTCAATTGAACAATACCCAATAAAAAGATGCGCCTTAATCAGTTGATCGTCCCATAATGGAAACGCAGAATCATCGTCACCCAGCGCCTTGTTGAAATGATTGATTGCTTGAATCCAATCTCTGTCCTCGTAATAAAGAAACGCATAGCGGTAATTCGCCTCGGCATTCCGGGGATCTATTTTCAAAATTTGCTCAAACGTATTTTTAGCCGCATACCGATCCTTATGTTCACCAGTTTTCATATGAAACGCGTAGGCCATCATGGAACGAACCAATTGATCTTGTTCTTCCTCAGTAAGAATGCCCATCACCTTTTTTAAGCGAATCATCTTGCGAGATAAATCCGCAATTCGGGCTGTTAACTCAAGAGGTGTTTTTTGCTGTTCTTCATTTAACAATAAAGTGATTTCTTCTAGACGTTCTTCGTTGGATTGCTTTTTTTGATTTTGTCGAATCACTGGGAAACCTCCATTTTAGTAAGTATTGTTTATTTTGAAAGCATAGGTATTCTAACTGTTACTACCCTATCCGGGGAAATTAAAGCAGTTAAAGCTATGGAGGAAGCAAATATGAAGAAAACGTTTTTTAATAAGATGTTGAAAGAGTACGAGAATTCACAATCAAATGTAGCTGTGAATATTTTAAAGTTACTTTGCAGTATAGATAACAGAACCCACCATACCTCTTCATAACGCGGACCACGGTGGGTCATTTTGTTTCATGAGATTTTTTGTGAAATCCACAAGTTCATAAGCATTTATCAATGTACCATACACTTCTTTTACTTTTTCAAGTTAGCTACAACTTAAATGATCTTTTAGACATAAGGGTTTATCAATCACATTCACAACTTCTAATTCTTCTCTGCAACTTAGTGAATTATTGACCTGCTTCAGGATTTTAATGCATGCTCAACCTTGTTCGCTAGAAGCTCATGTGACAATTTACCTTGCTTGGAAAGGCTACTGAATTTCCATAAATATGCAAAGGTATAGAAGAACTTTTACTTAATACACACTATATAATCCCTAAAATTCACTTAACCTTCTGCACTCACTATAAAAGTGCAGAACCTTTGATGGATAATTCCAGTTAATTCCACTAAAAAATTATTTATTAAGTATTCAGTTGTTAAACTCACGACTGTTGATTAATCAAATATAGGAATCTCTTATGAATTTACATATATCCCTAATTACTCTAAGCTAACAATCTTACATTTGTTACGACACAGATTGCCTAAACTTCGTTATCACATTAGTGAATCACGAAATGTTTAGTACTATACTACGAACTGATTGAGTCGCGCATTCTTACCATACAAATATCTTATCTCCTTATTCGGTTCCACTTTACTTCTTCAGAATTCCAGTGAGCAAAAAACTCATCTTCATGAAGAATTGCTTCATAAACAGGTTTTATAAATTCATAAATTCGATTCATTACGGCTTCAAACGTCAAATCAACTGTTATATTTGTTCTTTTTAGAAAGGCACTCCACTGATTGAGTCTTGCAATTTCTATGTAAAAGTCAACTGTAAATATAGGATGATCCTTTTCAATCAGCGTTTTTCTTCTATCGAATGTTTCTGCTATAGCTTCCTGAAGTACTCTACCTTCAAAATTATTAGATTCGCTTAGAATATAAATGTCATAGAAGTCCTTCATTCTACTATTTAGAGTTGATAGACTGATCATAGCTTCAAATTTTTCTGCAATAACAGATTCAATAGAATAGGTGGATAAAATTGGTGGCTCCATGTCTAACAGCACTGGAAACGTCATCGTTCTTGGCTTCGGTACAACAATATCACCAAATCCTATATCTAATTGTAATGTATGCCTTGCCCGCCCCAACATAGCTGGAATTTTTATTCTAAGTCCTTGATAGTCCGCATCTTCTGTAATTCTCTCTGTTTTCATTTGTTCTACAAGAAAGATCACTCCATCATCTCTTTCAATATTCATGATAAAAATTTCTTTGAATGCACCCTCAATACTTTCTATTTCATTTGAAATATATGTAGCTAAAAAGTCGATATCACGTGTTGGTCGTGCAGAAAATTGTGTTAAAGAAAATAGAAATAATCCTCCTTTCAATAGAAACTTATCTTTATAAGATGATTTCGATAAGCGATATAATAGTCTTTCTTGAAAATAGAGCAAAAGAACGGAGTCCAATGTTTTTCCGTTCTTTTTTGATACATTTTTCAGGCGTTCAAACACTGATGCAGCCATATTCTTTTTTTGATTCATTACAGTAGCACCTCAATAAAGTTAACTAGTTTTTTATCCACTTTCTGTTCTGTAGCTATTTTAATGAGCTTATTCAAATTTCTAGTTGGCAACTTCATATAGGTTTTGATGCACTCCAGCATGATATCTCTACCAATTGTGTCTTCATAACGTATAAGATCACAAACTGTTTTTTCTATATTATAAATTTTTGTTAAATAACCATCTACATTCTTTTCTTCAATGTTATTTTCAAAAGCTATTTTATTGAAGTAATAAACTTGAATCGGTGGATAAGAAGGTAATGGTGGCTTTTTTTGACTTCTCTCGATAGCAATATGATATTCCCAAGGATTAATTGTAGACAGTTCATGATAAGCAGCAGCAGATAATAAGCAAATTACACCATGTGGAATTAGGCGACTAACTTCTATTATCTGTTCTTCGGGCAAGAGCTTTGAATCGCTGTGGCGATATAAACCTTTCTTTACACGTTCTATATAATCTTCTTTTACAAACTTGTTTATATAGTATGGTGTAATGCCCGATTCTACAAGATCGTTTGTTGTAGCATAGCCATTTTGCCGTCTAAACACCTTATCTAGCCTATCGTACATAAACATACCAATCATTCCCTTTATATACTTCGCCATAGAATTCTCACAAAAGATACACAGGCAAAGAAGACTTTTTACTTATTATACACTAAATTACCCCTTAAATTCACTTAACCTTCTGCACTATCAATCAAAGTGCAGAAGGTTAGAAGGAAAATTCCTATATATTCCATTTATGAGGTGTGGTTTTATTGTTGCCCATACGACCAATCATAATAGTTTATTTAATATTAGATTAACAATTACAGCTTTCCAATATATTTATTAAAGCAGATTCATATTCTCCAACATTTCTTCTATGGAAGGGTTCGCATATAAGTAAGCGTCAAACAGTGCACACGTTTCAATAGAAGACTCTTCATGAGATACTCTTTCCAGAATAGAATTTCTGGGAGGAGTTTTTTTGAAAAGAAAAGAGAAAGCAATATATTGGACAGAACAAATCAGTGAATATCGACAAAGTGGAGAAAGCTTGGCGCAGTGGTGCGAGAAAAAAGATATCAAAATTTACACGATGAAATACTGGTTGCGTAAAGAGTCGCCCATATTGAAAAAGCAAGAAACCGCTTGGGTCTCCTGCGTCGTAGAAGAACCGTCAAGAGACAAGATAATATTAAAAATAAAAAGTGTGGAAATCGAGGTGATGAGTGGCTTCCGAGATAAATTGTTACTGAGGATCCTTCGGACACTTTAACAATAGTGAAAAGTACCTGTGCAATGTTGAATTATGAAAATTCACCAATTCGGATAAAAATTTGAAAGGACATCGACAAAGACTATATAGTCAATATCCCATTTTCACTTTATGCAATTGAAGTTAATAAACTGAATACTTCCTCACACAGGTACCTGAAATTTAACAATAACAGATAAAAAGATGCGCCTTAATCAGTTGATCGTCCCATAATGGAAACGCAGAATCCTCGTCTTGAAGCGCCTTGTTGAAATGATTGATTGCTTGAATCCAATCTCTGTCCTCGTAATAAAGAAACGCATAGCGGTAATTCGCCTCGGCATTCTTGGGATCTATTTTCAATATTTGTTCAAACGTAGTTTTTGCTGCATACCGATCCTTATGTTCTCCAGTTTTCATATGAAACGCGTAGGCCATCATGGAACGAACCAATTGATCTTGTTCTTCCTGTGTAAGAATGCCCATCACCTTTTTTATGCGAACCATCTTGCGTGATAAGTCGGCTATTCGAGCTGTAAACTCAAGGGGAGTTTTTTGCTTTTCTTCATTTAACAATAAAGTGATTTCTTTTAAACGTTCTTCATTAGATTGTTTTTTTTGATTTTGTCGAATCACTGTGACTCCTCCAGATTTGTTTTGTACTTTGGCATTCCTGAAGCACGTTAAATATAGTCCACACCTTTATCAACCAAGTACAAATCTATCTCTCTCTTTCTTCTATACATATTCACCTTTTCCAATCGTTTCTTAAAATACGCCTGTAATTCTGGATCTGTACAATAAAGAAAGCATCCTTTTTGCCCTCTCGTCATTAACGTTCTATACGTATTACGAATAAGGGGATCTGCAAGTGCGTGAGCCTTTTCAGGATTTTCTTTTGCCAATTTTTTAATACCTCTTAGAGACTGATCGGTTTTAGCTCTCTTCGTAAAATCAGTGACAAGCTTACCATCCTCAACCCTTAAATCGTTTCCAATAATGACACCTACATAGTCAAACTCAAGCCCTTGCGCTGTATGAATGCACCCAGCTTCTCTTACTGAAGAGTTTTCAATTGCCCACGTGTTCTCGATGTTCCAGCTGATTCCAAAATCTTGTTCCGTTATTGTAATATCAAAGTGCTCAACATCTCGTCGATTAGTTTTTGGCCACTCCCAACAATATCCTGCCATTATTCGGGATTTATTATTTCGTTTATTTAACTTCTCAATTTCAGCAAGCATACTATTGGGGTCATCGAATATCTGAAACTCATAATCCATTCCCATATCGTTAACATTCGCAGTTTCTCTGATTTGTAGTACATCGTCTAACCATGCGATATACCCATCAGATCCATCACAACGAAATTGTGATACTAACTCCCGTTTAATAATTTCTGCACCAAATTCACGTGCATAGTTTTCAATCGTTTCAATACTCCCAATGTCACTCAACGTGACTTTTTGATTTTCATCAATGAAGAAGATTGTAAAGTGAGACCCCTTTATTAACTCTTTAATCTGGTTTTCTCCTTTATTTTTAAACATCCCTGATTTTTCATTTAATCGGTGTGCTTCATCGACAATCAAGATATCAAATTCATTGAGTTCTACTTCTGTAAAGCTTCCGGAACCTTTAAACAAATTATCGATATGAGATTTCTTGAAATCACTTTTTAATTTTGTCGAATAAATATTGCGAGGAGCTGCATTTTTTGTTACATACATTGCAACTAACTCTCTTCCTATCAACTTAACAAGTAGATTAATGGCCAATACAGATTTTCCGGTACCAGGCCCTCCTTCAACTATCATTACTTGTTTTGTATCCGTTTCGACACTATTCAATGCCAGATGAAAAGCTTCTTCGAAAAAAACCTTTTGCTCATCAATCATGATAAATTCTTCATTACCTTTTAACATATTATTTAATGCATCTTGTAAGGACTTTGATGGTCTGATTCTACCATGTTCAATCTGATAGATAAGGTTATTTTCATCGCCTTTTTTTATGTATTTCTTAATAAATGTACGAAGTTTTTCAATTTCACCTTTCGTAAAAACCGGCGCTTTTTCCAAATGATCTTCATAATGGCTATCCGTTAAAGGATCGTTCTCAACTTTTCGGTAGTTGTGTAAATATGCGCATGGTTTTAATTTTATATCTTGAAGTTGTACATTTTCATTAAAATCTTCTATCAATGCTGCGTAAGACCAGGCTTGATAGGAAGGATGTGTCGTTTCTCGAAGTCCTCTTCCAAGATATGTTTTTACAATGGCGTCTCTCGACTCTATTTTCTCAACGGTTTCCCACTGTTTTAATTCAACAATAACTACATGATCTTGATTTCCATCGTTTCCAGCGATAATAAAATCAACGCGCTTTGATGTGTTTGGAATATTAAATTCGATTGCGATGGATGAGTCATTTGGAATCTCGTCATCCTGCATGACATTGGACATTTTTTGCAATGAATTTTCCCATGAACGTATTTCAGATTTCGATGTACGCCCGATTTTTTCTTGGTATGAATTATACAATCGATCAATCAGTAATTCGTTCACAATATCTCCTACAAATTGCTCTTTTGTAGATTCATATATAATCATCTCTTCACTTCCTTGGTATTTATTTATGAATCTGTCAAATCGTTGTATTGCATCAACATTAGTTTTGGGTATTTATAATTTAATTATATTTTTGTGTATATAGTATAATTTTACCATACTAGGACTTGTATTTCTTTAGTTCTTCGTTAACGCTATTCAGTTGTTTGTAAACGCTATACTAGAATGGACATTTTTTGAAGCTACTGCGTAAGCGTAAAATTATGCACACTATTTTACACTTACGTATGTACCAAACCTTAGAACTATATAACCAAAAAATACCATATTACAAAATGATTCAAAATCATTTTGTAATACGGTATTATACGATTGACTAATTAATGGAAGAAACAATGACCATTTGGAAATGATTCAACATTAAAATTTAAGTTTATGAAAATGAACAAACACAAGGGACTGTATCATCTTGTATTTTAAGAAACCCTTCAACGCCTTCCCTATCCATTCGTTCTCTATATTCTTTTAAAGTATATGGACCGCCATCTTTTTTCAAAATTGTAACATTTTTGTCAAAATGCTTTCGAAAATTCACTTCCATCTCTTCTTGAAGAGCGTACTGATCCGGCCACACTTGATAAAGCTGCGCATAATGTTGGAATCCACCTCGAACGCAACGCCCTGCACAATTCGCATGTGAAAAACCTAACGCATACATACGTGGCAACTCAATACCCCACTCCTGCTCGATAATCGCTTTAACATCTATATCTTCACGGAATGTTTCAATCATCGGGAAACGAGTCTCAACAGGCTCAATCGGATTGTGCTCATAAAATGCCGTTAGATTTTCCGCCCGATGCGATTCATGAGGACCAATACCGAAATAAAGAATAGGTTCTAGGTTTCGCTCATCTCGAAGCTCTTCCAAAAATACTATAGTTTGTTTAACTTTAAGTTCTTCTGAACATCGTGCCAAACGAGAATTACCAAGGAAGCGTGTATCGTAAAACACCTCCTCAGGAGTTCGTCCATCCATACGTTCAGTAACTTCAATTCCTATATATTCGGCAACCTCTTCCATAAATCTATAATTATCCTCATCTTCCCAAAGCGTATTAGTAAAAAATAGGATACAATTTTCTTTTCCATGCGCTTGTACCATTTGATAGGCCACAAAAGCACTAGACGCACCCCCACTATACATTGCTACATGGACTGGTTTTCTAGTCATCTTAACCTCTCCTATTCAATGTGTTCTTCTATTAATTTAAATAGAATATAGTTAACTTCTTCCTCAGGTACACTTCGACCAGCAGATTTTATCATACGATTTAGATTATCGTAAATCACTTTAGACTTAGTGGACAAATCCATTTTCTTAATTTGCTTATACTTGTTATTATAGGTCAATTCAACAACTTCAGCACTTGTAACGTCTCGCTCATTGAAATTCTCGATATCATTCTTCAGTTGTTCCACAAATAACTCATACGTTGTATCCGACCAATTGTTCGTCTCAATACCAATGTATTTCGATGTGAAATCCTCAATAGTGTTTGTTTCTTTTAATGAAGCTAGCAAGCGATTCTTCAGTACTTTACTAGATTCAAATTCGTTTAGATAGTTTTCTTTTTCTGTGAAACCCGCTATAGATAACTGGCTAAGTAAATATTTTTCAACCTCTTGAATAAACTTACTATGAGACTCCTCAAGTTTAGATATAACTAATTTTAATTCTTCAAAATTATCGCCATAAATTTTAGTTAAATGCTCAATACTAGCTAAAGGATTAATTTCACTTTTTCTAATGATTTCTTTTAACTCCAGCTCTTGATCTGATAGTTTATTGGATATTTGAGTATGTCTTGGTAATTTACGAAGCCAATTGAGCAAACCGCTACTCACGCGTATTAACGGAGTGTTGTCCAATACATGTTCACTAATATAACTTGAAAGATGATTTTCTACTTTGTTCATCATTTCAATAAGTACCTCAGAATAATCATGAAAATCATAGCTATATTCACTAGGCTCATCAAACATTTCATATATCTTTTCGGCTTCTAGTGCTGGGATATACATCGAATTTCTATAAAACATCAACTGATCCCATTTATCTCTTAATAGTATTGTAACAAACAAAGGAATCAGCGGCTTTCTTATTCCATAAGGTGGACATGAAAGTATCTTTGTAATTTGACGAAGACTATCTTTTGGATTTTCTTTTATTTGGACAAGCAACTTCTTTCGAATTTCTTTTAAGTTTTCATCCTTTAATTTATCTAACTCTAATAGATTTATTTCATTGTTTTTTATGACTGTTGCATAGATTAGATAGTCTGGCCCTTGTCCCTCAATCCCAATATTGGGCTGGTCAAACGATTCCAACACACCGTCTAATACTTTTTGTAACGATGCTTTCTGTATACCAATTACATTCATTCTATTAACCGAATCATTCATTACAATAGGCGTATTACCATATGCTTTATCCATGATATTGCTGATTTTATCTACTAAATCTACGATACTTTTTAGATTTAAGGATTTCTTTTGATTAAACCATTTCACGTTGGATTTAAACTCCAAAAACACATTGATAAAAGAAGATATTTCATACATTAATTCTTCATGTAAGAGAACTAATTCATTTTCAAGTTCAGCATGTTCGGAAAGCGTTTTTTTATCAGTAAGAATAGTACTAATAACCATCTCTCGATCTACCTGTTGTTGAATCATTTTAAAATCTTCTGTGAGGACAGCAAACATTAAGAATTCACATTGTATATCTTTAATTTTTTCTGTAACAAATTTTAAATCGCTTTTACTATCCAGGATAATTAAATAAATGTATCCATCCGCATCTTCTTTCATTAAGGAGTGTTCATTAGTATCATTTTTTAAAAACTCTTTCGAGTCCATTAAATCTACCTTCATAAACCGTGTCATATCTTTTTTATCATTATATCCTGAAGCTAGAAAATATCTCTTCTTCAAATTACCACTTAAGAAAGATAGTCTTTTTTGTTGAGTTATTCTGAGTTCTGCAATTTTTTCATCAATCAACTCATCAACGACAACTGAGCTACCTTTCATAAGTTCCCATTGTAATAATATGCGATTAAATCGAACAAACTTTTTCTTATTAAGCTCTTCTAATAACTCTTCAACTCGAGTTTTCTTAAGTCCGATAGCGAAGGCGATTAAATCACTATCTATTTTATAGATTGAATTTGAATGTGAGATTTCCCAAAGCGTTATTAACTTCAAGACATGGTAAAGATCATGTGTTTCTTCGTCTTTTTTTAAATTCATTTCAATAATTTTGAAAGTTTTTAGTGAGTTAATAACATCAACGTTTTGATAGGTATCTAGGTTCTTCGCAAAGAAATACTCAAAGAGATTGTCGGCGTAATAGTAGGAGGAACTTTTTCGGACATGGTTTTTCAGACCTCCGGTCTCCTCACTTTCAAGAAAGGTAAATAATGTTCGTTCGTTCTGTCCAAAAACTTTTGAGATTCTTGGCAGTAGATACAAGACTACTGGATGAATAGGATAAGAACCCTCAACAATAAGTCTTTCTACCTCTTGCTGATTCAATTCTTGAAATAAATTGAATTTACGTAAATTCATTATCATCTCATTTATCTTAGGTTCTTCAAGAGAATGTTGCTCCGCTATATTGGTTAAATATTGATCTGCTATTCGGTAGTAGGTTGCTGTATCACTTTCAACAAAGTAAGTAATAAATCTTTTTTCGATTCTTTGAAATTCAGATTGATATTCAATATTAAATCCGTACATATATTGAGACATACTCTTATGTGAAATCAGCAGCACCTGAATATGTTTACTAGATCTATTTGCAATCTCAGCTAAATCTTGTAAATCTTGCATGGCCTTATATACTTCTTGATGATCTATCGTTTGCAAAAACCTTCCAAACTCATCATATACAATGAACAAGCCAATATTTTCTTTTTTTAATTTATCTAAAATAATTTCTATTTGTTCAATAAAACTTCCGCCATTATCAGTTGGAAAACTAGCTCCTGAAGATAAATTGGGGTAAACAGATTTAAACCAATTTAACTCGGTTGAAGAACCTCCCTCTATTATTTTTAACCATGTATCAGGTTTTTGATTTCGAGTTTCTAGTAAAGAAGATAACTCCTTATATGTATTCGGATACTCTTTGTACCACTCGTTAACGATTTTCTTGACTCTGTTTCTTTCGCCCGGTAACTGAACACTTATGCCTCTTTCTCTTAGCTCATCTATTATTGAGGTAATCACAACATCACTAAATACCCCTTCCCTTCCACTCAAGGTAATAGGTATATATTTTCTTTTCAATTTTCTTAGACCCAATAAACTTTGAAATACTTCTTGGTGAACTTTGTCAAACTTGTTTACAAGAACGTTTATTTCATTTTCTTTAATTGCCTTCGAGACAAAGTTTGCGACGATTGTGGCAACAAGAGACTTTCCGCTACCATAAGGTCCAATCATAATATGAGCAGAATTTCCTTGTTTACTTACAAATCCTTCTGCTAGCCCTATTAGTGATTCTGCATGAGAAGGCGTCGGCAAATACCGTCTAACAAAATCTTCATTTCCCAAGTCAAACTTTATATTTACACTTGTTTTAAAAGAACTATTTAAAACCAATTTCTATAACAACCTTTCATAATGATGCATTCTCCAAAAACTCATCAGGTTTAATAGTGGGAATTGACACCATATCTAAATTATTTGTTCTTGTAAATCGAAGAGGAAAATCTTCATTGTCAACTAACTCCATTAATAAGCTAACAATTGTCCCACGACTCAAATTAAAGGCTTTTCCTAGTAATCCTTCTCTATGAATAATGTCCTCCAAACTGATTTCATACTGTTGATTGTCTTCGCTATACTTTAATAAAATATATTTAACAAACAACAAGCTACCCTTTGGTATAATCGGTTCAATCTTATGAACCACACCATTCTGTTCCCTTAAAATACCTAATTTACTTAATGGGCTAGACGTTACTTCTTCTGGATCTTTGTCATCACCTACAGCCGTATACATGCGTATCAAACAATCAATATCTCTTTTTATAGAGTTTTCAGAAATGACCCGCGTTTCTCTATCTTGAATCCATGGACTAAGTTCTGAAAATAAATCTTCCCTGCTTGCCATTGTTTCAGTAAATAAATTAAAGTACCAAAACCAAGTCGTACTTGGCTCAATTTTAGAAACGATTGAGTAATGTAGGAGTGCTGCTGTTTCAAAGTGTTTAATTGCCGGATCGTTCTTTAAAATCCATTCACCTAAAGGTTTATACTCATGCACCCGATTCTTACCCGCTCCTACAGGTTCTACTACTTCTACTGCAACAAGCCAATGCCTTAAAGATTGAACCATATTTTTTCCAAGACCAATTTTTTCAAATGCCTCATTACTGAAGAAAAAATGTGGATCTTTTTTTATCTCTCGTAACCCTTTTCCTAACCATCTATCTCTCAGAAAAAAACTTTGATGCTGATTATAACCCATTTTCCCCATCCTTTTCACTGGTATGACAATCCAGCAAGTAATTCTCACATTTTTTTGAGAAGAAGTATTGTTAACCTCTTCTCATTTTACATTTAATTATTTAAGATGCTATTTAATTCATTCTCTGCTTTCTCTTCCGATATTCCTTTAAGTTCCTCAGCATACTCTTTAATATAATTACTAATATTCTTAAAATAGTCATCCGGTACAGTCACATTTTGAATAACTTTTTCGTACAGGATTGAAATTCCACCGCGTACATACGTTTCAAAAACTTCCATATTTGCTTTATGCTTTTCTTTTAGGTCATCATTTGAATCGTGCCTAAATGCCCTATTTACTTGTTCTTCAATTGTTAAATTATCTGTATTATCTAAGAGCATAATCAAACGATAGATCATATTTAACTGAGATTTTTCTTTTAGAAGTGCCTCAGTACCTATTTTTCTAATCACTTCACTATATTGGTCACTCTTATCCGCTTCTTCTTGTCTTCCATTTACATACCCAATTAATGGCGCGGTCATATAAACATCAAGATTTCTATTGAATAATTTATTATCTTCGACTAACTGTTTCATATATGCTGCATGTTTCCCCTTTATTTCCCAATCAGATGTAAACAAAATTAGTTAACCTCCTCTATCACCGTATGGATTTCAGATTTCTTATCAAGGATATACCTTTTTCCAACCTTTAGTCCCATTTCTTTTTCTGCGTAATCCCAATCTTTAGACATTACGATTAGGATAAGTTGTTCTGCAACTTCTGGTAATACTTTTGAAATATTAGTTACATGCTTTGCATCCGCATTAGAAAATGGTGCATCCAAAATAAGAGGATATGCCTCCGTGTCTATATTAACTTCATCATTAGTATTGGTTAACTTACTTTTTGCTAGATCTACCAATCCCGCTATAAAAGAAAAGTTCTTTACTGTTTCAAGTCCTTGTGATTCATCCGTTCTGATTTCCTCATTACCGGAAGTCGTAATTAATGAAACACGATATCTATCATCAATTTCTACTCTTCTATTTCCATGATAGATTTTATTAAAGTATTCGTTGATTTTCTTCTCCAATTCAACCCTAATTGATTGTTCTTTTTTCGAATAACTTTTATCAACCCAATCGTAAATTTCTTTAGCATACGCCATATGCAATCTTATTTCTCTATTCTTTTCTGAAACCCCTATAGTTGACTGATATCTTTTTTTGTTTTCTCTAATAATCTGTTCTTGTTCTCCAATAAATATATAGAATCTACTTATTTTCACTCCCAATTCAGTAATCTTCTTCCTATTTTCCTCTAATTCTTTCTCGTAACTTGCAGATGAAATATTCGCCTTAATTTTTTCACTTATCGACTTAATTTCTTCTTCTAGATTACTAATTCTTTTTTTGTTTTTTAGTATTTCAGTATAGCTCCAAAGGAGATTTTCAGAATATGCACTTTCTGCATTTTGGTAAGCATTTATTGATTCTTTAAAACCATTCAGAAGTAACCCAATCGATTTTGGCGGAAGAAACTCTAACTCTTCTAATAAATATTTATGCGATTGAGAATTTTCTTCAACTACGGTACCGCAGACGCAAGTACCTCTTTGAATGATATGTCTAATAGATTTCGCGTTCATATCTGTAATTCCTTTGTCAGAAATATTAGCATCCTTTAATTTAATTATGGCTTGATGCAATAGAGGTTTTAAAAAGAAAAGATAAGGTTTGTCGTTAAAGCGTCGAAGAAAGTTTTTTTCTTCAGATGATAGCCAATTTTTCTCGTTTTGTAAAAGTCTTTCTTTCTCTTCTTTTTCAATTTGCAACTTTGAAGAAGAGGGCATATTTTTTAAAGTTTCTTGTATTACAGTGATTTTATTATCATACACTTCTTTTTGCTTTTCTGCTTCTTGGATTCTTTCTTCTGTATCTAGCATCTTTTCTTCAGCTTCTTCATAATTCAATCTTGCTTTTTTTGCATCGTCATCATCTTTATCACTTAGACTCGCATTCAGGATACCTAGAACTGTACCTCCTTGAGTCTCTCTCCCAATATGATTTCTTGTATTTTCTAACACAGTTAATCCCAAAAGCTTTTTTACAGCTTCAGTGACATCTGATTTATCTGAGATATTACCAAAACGTTCTGTATCATAGAAAAAATATCCTGATAAATCTTCAGGTAATATTTCATCTATCGTATTCTTTTTATTATTTCCTTCGAATGTTTTAGTTTGCCCATCGGCTTTCTTGTATGAGACTTTTAAATCGCTAATTTTATCTTGTTTAACATCTCTATTTCGCAAATAAAAGTTTTGTTTCCTAGTTATTATATATTCAATATCTTGATGCATCAGTTCAATTGTAATAGAAATGCTTTCCATATTCTTTGAATTAAAAACCATTTCCTGAGCAACCATTTGATTTAGCAATGCATCTTTAGTTTTAAAATCTGCAACTCCATAAAGACACCATAAAAACGCTTGCAGAAGTGTGGTTTTTCCACTCGTATTATCACCAAGTATTAATGTAATATTCCGATTCTCATCCCTTGAAAATTCAATTCTTTGTTTTCCTTTAAATTGTCGAAAATTTATCATTTCAATACTTTTTATTAGCACAAATTTCACCGCCCCTGTATGTTTATATGTTTTTATTGATCTCTTCTGCAATAATCTTTCTTATTGATTCTACCATTTCACCTTTTGTTCTTTCTTTTGTTTTTACATTCAATTTTTCCAAATGAAGAACTTTAAATTTCATTGCAGTTAATTTAAGATTATTTAATTCAATTTTTTCTTCAGTATTAGAAACCATCTTCTTCAACTCCAATCTCTCTTAAATAATAATAATCCTTTATATCACTAATTAGATTATCTGCAACAGAGGAATTCTCTGCAATGCTAGCAAAATCAGTTATTCTTTCGATTTCTCTGAGGGGTAGTGATCTTAATGATTGTAATTCAGCGATTTCCATTGTTCCGACTTCCTCAAACGGCACTGGTAAAGTAATGAAGTCATAAATCACAGCATGCTTTTTACTTTTAAATTTTCTAAGTACCCTTCCACGCCTTTGAATATATTCTTTTGGATTTGTACTGCTTGCGAGTATAAACGCAGTTTTAATGCTTGGAATATTTACTCCCTCATCTAAGCAGCGAATTGCAATCAATGATTGAAGATGTTTTCCCTCGGCAAAAACTTTTTTAAGTTCTTCCCTTTCTGAGGAACTTTCTTCAGAAGTGAATTTTGAAACCATTATATCCAATTTGTTTCCGAGAAGGTTTGTCACTACATCGATTTGCCTCTTTTCCTCTTCATCAGCTTGCCCTTCAACATATGTAGGATCATTAATTGTTGCTGCACCACAATAAACTAACATATGAGACTCATCTTTGTGTTTAGATATCTGCTTTTCCAATTCCGTAATTTTATTTTGTGCCCCGGCGACTAATCTAGCCCTCTTGATTAACAGAAATTTCGCCGATTCGCTAAACGTCACTTTTCCAAACTTGTCTTTTTGAATCAATTTTGCTAATTCTGCACTTAGCTTTCGATATTCTGCTAACTCCCCACTGGTTAAAAATACAGGAATCGGATAATAGTAATATGGGGTTAACATTTCGTTATCAATTGCCATTTTCAGAGTGTATTCAATGCATTTCTCTCCAAAATAGTTATATAAAGCACCTGTACCTTCTTCATCATTATGTCGATCAATCGTTGCAGAAAGACCTAATCTAAAATTAGCATTAGGAAGTAATTTCGTTTTCAAATATTCCGCCCCGAAATTATGCGCTTCATCTATAACTAGTACAAAATCGTCATTCAACAAACTAAGAATCCTCTGTACATAATCAGAAGAAAAGGTTGCATTTGTAGTTACAAAACAAAAATGTGACGTAACATCGTAGTTAAAGTACTCTATCTCATCCTCCAAATTCTGTTTCCATTTTCTCTGTTTTGAGGATGAGTAACCTATAATAGGCTTCATACCAAAAAGTTCAATGTCCTCTACCCATTGCTCAACTAAGTGTTGATAAGGACATACAATCACTACTGCTAAACGTCTCTTATTTTCCTTATATAACTCTGCAACTGCTCCCAAACCTGTAAATGTTTTACCAGTACCAGTAGCCATGTCAAATATACCTCTATATCCTTTCTCTTTCCAACTACCTATAGCCTCATTTTGGTAAGGATGTAAGGTAACCCCTTCAGGAATTCTAGGCACTCCAACTTCAACTTCTTCTGTTTTAGTTTGATATATCTCCTTTTCGTCTAATACTAAATCTGGTTCCTCGAAAATATAACTTTTGAATTTCTCTAGTGCTATTTCAGGAAAGTCAATTGTTTTCACCATATCAATTTCATTGTTCCAGAGTAGATCGAATGTATCTTCTTTTGAATTGATTCGTGCAATATCACTTGTCCACGAACAAAAAACATCAAATGATTCATAATTATAAGAGAGTGCTGACTTTGTTTCATTCATTGATCCTGTAAAAACAATTTTATTACCCTCGTTATCTTCCAAAAGGCCCATCTTTTCATGATAAATTCCAATGCCGTGTTCAGTTTCAATAAAAGCTATTTTAATATCCAATACTCCACTACTAATTAAATTCGCCAATAAATTCAATCTTTTCTTTTCATAATAGTCTGTTGTACTTAAATCTAAAGCAGTTAAAATTGCATTTCCAATAATTTCATCTCGAGATTCATATCCCAGATTAATTGCTTCAATGTCATTTTCTGATAACTGTGGTGAGGCAATCAATTGAATTTTTCCTGAGTTTTTTACTAAGCCTGTTATCCCTTTTGATATTTCAATTAAAGCTGTTGAGGAAAAATAACCTACTGCCCTTTTGTACGAAACCGATTCGTTTAAAATGGGAATATAAAAATCCTGGATGATATCATCACTGAATGACCGATATTCTTGTTTTATATCTAATTCTTTGAAGCTCATCAAATCAGCCTCCCTAAAAGTCTAACTATTCTTATATTATAATTTAATTGTATCATTTAACATACCAGGATAACAGTTATAATTTTACATATATATTACTTAGATGGTTATTTTTACAAAACATAAACTTTCTCTAACTATTTCAGATAATCATAAATAAGTATTTAAATTTGGATAGCTTCTAATAAATTTTAATCCATTGAGTAAATTTCCACTTTTTATAATTTAGTTTTGCGGACCTATATAAATTCCATTAGTACTATTCAACCTAAACTAATATAAGTCTATTCTACCACATTGAGTATTTGAATAGTATGACAAATAAGGACCCCCCCTTAATATCCAACTAAGGATTTTTTGGGGGGAATCATTAAAACTTCCTCATATTAAAGACCTTTAGGAATGCCTTTGCATCACTCAACTTCAACACTATCAATCATGAAATCTTGCGTCCGCTTTTCGGGGGCTTGACTTCGGGCACGAAACTAATTATTAAGGGTGTTCACTATTATTTCTGATTTTTTGGACGCCACGAAATGTATCCACCTTGCTTTCCTCCCTCACAATCTATACACTTTCTGCACAAACAGTTTTCTACATAAGGAGCCGACCTCACTTGAAACAGAAAAAACACCCGATGACTGAGGCAGGAAAAAAGAATTTATTAAAAGAACTCGAATTGCTACAAACCGATCAACGAAAAAAAGCGCTGGAAGGGATTCAAGCGGCTCGGAAGTTTTGTGATTTTAGAGAGGACTCGGAGTATGAGGCAGCGATCACGGGACAAGCGCAGATTGAGGAGCGAATCCATCTGGTTAAAGAGATGCTTCAGCATGCAGAATTGATTACCGAAAGTGAACTGATAGGAGATCGAGTAGTTCTTGGGGTCCCTGTTACGTTTAAGGAATTGCCTGATGGCGACGAAGAAACGTATACAATTATCGGTGTGGCTGAAGCCGATCCACTGAACGGAACGATTTCAAACGATTCACCGCTAGCTAAAGGATTGCTTGGGCGCGCTGTCGAAGATGTGGTAGACGTCCCAACACCTGCGGGAGCAATGCGTCTTCAAATTGTTCGGATTGGGTAGTTCGTTTACTGTATCGATTTCTTGTTGGAGGTGAGCTTGTGGGTAAAACACTTTGGATTCCGTTGAGTGCAGCTTTTGGAACGATGATCGTACTGTATCTCATTGGGGCTATCGCGAATATTGATATTCTCCACATTAAATTATCTCTCACGCATACGGAGATTTCTTTCATTCCAGTCTTTGCGGGGATGTTGGTTGGGTTTATTAGTGAGCGTATCTTGAAGGCGAAGTTTAGAGATTAAATTAAAAGGATAGGCGTTTGAATGGTGTCAATTTTGCTGGGTGCACATTTTTTTAATCAAATAGACCCGCCTGTACGCATTGTAAAGAGGCGTGGCGGGTACTTTTATACGTAGATGAAGCGATTGTAACGTATGCATGATGGCGAGCTTGGTTGCCCGTGTACCGTACAAATTAAACACGATTCGGTATCCTGTCAATATTGCGTGAGACACAGATCCCCCTTCACTAAAATTTACGCATTAAATAATCCTCCTGCTACCTTTTAGTGTATTCGTCATTTCCCTACTACTATTTGTATCACTCCATTTTCTTCCTTTGGTCTTAAGGTAATAACAAACATGTCTTTAGATGTTTTCAATGAAGCAAATTGATATACATCAGGTAAAGCTGTTTCTTCACCATCATTTGTGATCGAGTAATTGATCTTTTCGGAGTAATCCCGATACATGTCAAAAACTGCATCCATATCAATGTTGTCAGAGCTAAAATCGATATAATACGAGACTTTATCCTCATCTGACTTATCTTCTATGTTCGTAATAACAATTCCCTCTGGAAATGGAAAATCCTTAGGAATGTCATCAGGTATAGATAAATCTTTCTCCGCTTCATCCTTTTGTTCTTCTTTATCGTTATCAGAAGATTCCTCCCCAACGTCCTTATCATTCTTGGATTCAGTCGTTTTATCCGAATCATTGTTTATATTCGATGAATCATCACTGGCTTCATTACACGCGACTAAAGTAAAACACATGGCAATTAGTAAATACAATGTAAAAACATGTTTTTTCATTCGCTGATTCCTCCCTTTGTCAATTTTTTTAAAATAAAAGAATAGGATCTTACATTTTACAAATAAAGAAGTATGACATGTTTGTGAGCGAGTGTTATAGTTAGAATATTTAATCTACTCACTCTTTAGTTTACCACAAATGATGTGCGTGTAGTGCCAGTCACTCTATCCCGACCGGCGTGTTCCGTGCCTGTGCACGGCTCAATTTAAACACAATTCGAAGTATTCATAATCCAGTCTGAGTTGTGTGGTGCACAGGCACACCTCACCCCAGCTTCAAAACAATTTTGAATCGTATTAGAATTGGGTGGTGCACCTAAAATTCTACCCTTCGTTATCAGGATATTGGTTGGCTTTATTAGCGAGCGGATGTTGGAGGCAATCTCTACGTAAACTATTTCCCGATTTTCATTATAGGATCTATCCTCTACGGCATCGCATTTGAGCGGTGCTTTTCCACTTTTTACAATGGTTTTTTATGGTGGTATACTGAAAGAAGGTAAATGCGCGTCGTAGTTGGGAGAATATGGACATATGAGATGTTTTTGCGATACGGAAGGGTTTCATTTAAAAGTAGAGGGCGATGTGGGTGCAGAGGCGATTTGGTGTGATGAATGCTACAGCAACCTTGAACTTGATGACTTCCCTCTTTCCAAAATCTTAAAAGTAAAACTGAAGAACTGGGTCCAGGCGTATGGAAACTGGATGGATTGGAATAAAGATGTGTTGCTTCCGAATGGGATTCAATTGGAAGATACGCATAATGAAGTTGGCCAGTTGCTAACTAAAGAGGTTCAGAAGGAAATTGGGACTGAATATACGGTCCGATTTTCTCCTTCAACATCTGCAAGAATGTACGCTAGATTTGAGTTGTGAACTTGTGTGTTCGTCCAAAATTATTTTATTAGCAAGGGGGAGTGCATTTAAATGAAAAAAGCCATTCTATTTACGTTGTTTTGTTTCTGCTTCCTATTGGCTGCATGTTCTCAAAGCGAAGAGGATACACAGGTGTATACAGGAATTATAGGTGAAGGGAAAGCTATGGGTTATGCATACAGTGTTTCAAAAGAAGAAAGTTCGTTTTCTTGGAAAGTCGCCCACAAAAGCGAGATTGCTTTTATTACAGAGAATGCTGCTAATGAAGATGATTTAAATAGCTTTAGAAATTCGGTTGAGGATAGTAAAGAGGCATTCGCAAAATTACTTATTTGGGGAACGTACTTGGTAATTATTGGTCTGGGTACATATTTCATTTATAAGAAAAAAAGAATCAAGTTGAATAATTACGGCATAATTCTTGCTGTATTTGCGGGGATTGCGCTCTATTTAGTCGTTGGTGCTTTCTTCGATTTAACGAGTTCATTGCAACTGACAAAGTCCTTTTATTTAACCTTAGTGAATTAACGAACTCTAGAGCGTTCCTGTTTTGGATCGTGCCTGTGCACGGCACAATTTAAACACAATTATGAACATTCCGAATCGGGTCTAAGTTGCGTGGTGCACAGGCACACCTAACATTAGCGTGCCTGTGCACGGCTCAATTTGAACACAATTCCGAATCGTGTCAAAGTTGCATGGTGCACAGGCACACCAATGTTTACTTTGCAGGCATCGTGTACGTCATTGTAACGCCAGTACTTTCTTCCATCTTCATAAATATTTCTTTAAGTATCTCTAGTGCTCTTTCATTTGAATCATACTTCCCCATAGTTTTGTTCCATTGATCCATAAGACTGCTTTCAATAAAACCTACGATATACTTTCCTTTTACAGAAACATCTCTAACATTCATCATGCTCTGCTTATCTTGTGTAAGTACCCATAACATAGAAATAATTCATCCTTTCCACCCAGTTTTCTAACTTTCATTCGAACTCTCTTAAACTACCTAGCTAAAGAAAATTTCTAGCAATAATTAAAAACGATATCGAGAATAGCGATAGCAAGAAAATGAACGTTCCGTAAAATAAACCCTTTGTCTTTTTATTCATAGTCCCCACTTCATTACGTTGCGAAGATAAACCGAATAATAAACCGCCTAGAATGGATAGTAAGCCGAACGAAATATTTACTGTGGCCAAACCTATGCCTGAAACAAATAATGCAAAAGCTAAAATCGGGTTAAACAGTATCTTAACGATCATTTTAAACTACCTCGCTTTACACATCGTTACTCGTATAACTTTATCACAAGTAAACAACAGTACCCGTTAACTTAATAAGAATCCTTTCGTTTTGAGTTGGCTCTAACTCTGGGTAGCAAAACAAACCATCTTTCATTTCTTATCTCTCCAGACTCCTATTTGTCATTCTCTCATACCTTGCAATTGCACCCGATTGCTAAAATTTTGCCCAACTAGAAAGTGATGCTTATTCATCATCAAACAATTATAAACTGGAAGATATCGATATTTTCCCTTTCGTTCCTTTCGATATATTTTTAAGCATTTCCATTACTTTATCATTTTGCAACAAACCTATTATTTTGGGGTTTTCTATATTACTAGCAGGGTTATCTTTATTCGTGAAATCAAATACTACCTTATCTTTGGACGAAGTATCTTCTTTATGTTTTTCGTTCTCTTGCAAGTGATCTAGTAATGTCATTTGTGATTTTTTCGCTGCTGCCTTTTCTTCTTCACTTAATGGGGTTTCAAAACGTTGTCCATTTACAACTATCCAACGCTTTTCTGAATCAACTCCCATTTCACTCCACCGACACTCAGGGTTATTTGTAGTATATTCTGCGATTCTTTCAAAAGTAGATCTATCCACATAAAGCGTTGTGTCAGCCGCTGTCCCCTTATCTAAGCTCAATATGTTTGTACTAATTTTATCCTTATTAGAAATTTCCACCGTATCTATTGGTAAACTTTTACTCCCGTTAGATTCCTTTGCATTATGAGACGTGGTATTTACATTGAGTTTATTATAATTCACGGTACTTCTCTCAGTATTAATATGCATATTATTCCTCCTATGTAGTTAAGAAATTATCTAGATTTGTCCGCTAGAATAACTAAAATTATTCTTTAATCTGTTTTAAAAGAACTCTAACTTTGTTCGCTCTTTACAAATCTAGTATTTACTTATTTCATCTAATCGCCGACGAAGCACTAGGGCTGAAATAGTAAATATAACGAAGGCTGTTGTTGAACCAGCAGTTACCAGCTTCAATAGATTTCCTATTGGAGTATTGAATAACAAAGCAACCGAGATGATCAGGACGGCACCTGTTAACCCCATCCCTGAAATTGAGTATGCCAAAACCTTGTTCATCAAATCCACCTCCTACTTAGCTAAGACTGCAATAGAAATCTGAAAACCTCAACTATCCCTCTGTTTTTTATCTCCAATATATTTCCACAAGTGGTATATCCCCCAAAACAAGATTGCGTTTAAAAGGATAAATACCGGGGCCATCAAAGGATTTTCTTCAAAATAACTAGTTGCAAATACAGAAACACCTATCAAGATAATTACGAATGGGAGCAGAAGAATCCAATACCGTTTATCTTTATAAGTTTGAAAACTAAACATACAATCCCCCCTATTATAGTCCATGACAATTTCTTCGAAAATTAATCTTTAGTTTATCCATCAAAATGGCTCGACTGAGTCGCAGCGGTTGATTAGTTAACGCGCGATTGTACAATCAGTCTTTGTTTTCATAATAATTCTATTAGAGTTGAACCTACGAAGTAAGTAAGGAGCCCCGCAACAAAATAAAGAATGTTTTTCTTCATAGCTTATTAAGATACCCCTTTCATAACAATTATATCCGTTCGTTTAACTCCATCCATTTACAAGTCATCATTATATAATTGATTCGTTGAATCCGTTACAAATTGAAACCACTCTTCTTCTGACAAATCATCATTAGCAAATCCCATTACAGATGACTTGCCATTCTCGATTACATCTAGCACCTGATCAAGAAAACCCGTGCCAGCTCGCCAATCACGTAATCTTGTATCATCACAATTAAATGTTTCTTTACAATTTCCACAACGAATATAGACTATGTTTATTTCATCTATTTTATCATCGTCGGCAAAGTATAAATTACCGCTTGTAGCATTACAGGTAGGGCAAACTGCTTCAAGATGTTTTTTATACAGGTTTTCAAAATATGACCATCTTTGAGTTGCTAATTCCAATGGACATTTACAAACCTTTGCGTACTCCTCAGGATTCAATAAAATCATCAATTTCACTCATCTCTATATGGATACTATTATACGTTTCTGGCACAATGCTTTTGTAACAATCGCGCCCATTAGTTTAATACTATTGCTTTTAATTAATACCGTTTTTTTAAATTCGGATATTTATTATTATAAATTTTGTTCCATATTTTTAATGCACTTGGATAACAATTATTAATCGAAGGCGCTCCACTCCTCGAAAACATATCAGCAAAGACTTCGTGTTTCACTACAGCTAATTTTTCAACAGATGCAGTTGGTAATAGCAATACAATGCGACTTATTTCTGGATCATATTCATCCTCAGATCTAAGTCTTATAAGGTGCATCGGGTCCCAATCATTAATTACTTCTTTTACAATTTGGTAGTGGTTCATAATATCCCTCTCTCAAAATGTGTTTTTATTGATTAACGCTAAACCCTTATTTAGCTACCTCGCCCGATTGTAGTTCAGTCCTTATGTATTAAACGCGCCCATTTGCGGAAATAAAACAGCCATACTTCAGCTCCGGAAGTTTTTATTAAGATATATTATAACTCCATATATAAGAGCTATTCCAAACAAAGTAAAAACTAAATAAAAGGGAGGGTCTACCATTCCAAAGGATACTTCATTTTGAAGATAATCCACTCTCTCCCATTCACCAGAAATCTGGGGCTTATAGAATTTTGTTTTTATATAACCAATTCCTATTGAACCAAATATATAAACTAAATGAATTACTATCGATACTATAAATGCTTGAATTACTAACTTCATTATTTTACACCTTTCCATAACCTGGCCCCGATTGCGATACAGAACCAATCGCTTATAAAACAACCGCAACCATTACTATAAACTCAAATTAATAGTCGGTATCCAAATCATTAGTTAAAGTTCCTTTTCTATCTTCTCTATGCAGATTCTTTTTCTAAGATACTTTGACCAACCAAAGATTGATTAATTCCATCCCGAACCGCTTTTGAAATTACTACGTAAAGAACAAATAAACCCACTATGCCAAAAAAAATAGATACTATAAATTCCAATTAATCTTCCTCCAAACGTAAATTCCTAACCCCTCGACAAATGTATAAATTGAACGACTATAGCGCCCGCTTAGTAAACAAGATATTAGACACTAATCTTGATCTATTTTTTGTACTTCGTATTTAAATCCATAATAGTTATAATTTTGTTTCTTGTACATTTCTCTTGGGGTATCTTCTCCATCAGCCACTAATAGTACAACTCTATTCGGAAACGACTCCATGACAAATTTTTGTAACCGGCTTCCAATCCCTTTATTCCGGAACGATTCGTCTACAGTTAGATCATCGATTTCGACTGTTTCATCGGCGATAATGACCTCTACACAACCTGCCGGGGACCCCATATAAAATGCTAAAACTTGCTGAATAACTTATACGTGAATCAATTAAATTATCGAATGAATATGTAATCTACTAATACCATACCACAATTACCACTAAAACCCTTTTTCGCCGTGCCTGTGCACCGCGCAACTTAAACACAATTCGGAATCGTTTCTAAATTGAGTGGTGCACAGGCACACATAAAATCTGTAATACCGTGTTAACCTTCCGTTCACTTAGCACATATACAATTGGGTTATAAAGAAGACGGAGGCGTTCATATGAACATTGCATGGAAGGAAATTAAGAAAAATAAAGTTCGGTTTATCATTTTAGGTTCAATCATCTTTTTAGTTAGTTTTTTAACGTTTATCATTTCTGGATTATCCAATGGGCTATCTCAAGATAATGCGGCGCTCATAAAAGATCTCCCGAATGGTCAATTTTATATGGAGACCGAGGCCAATGAAACCTACAATCTTTCACGAATCGATCAAGAAGTGCAAGACAACATCCTTAGCGAACAGAAAGATGCTGTGGCGTTTTCGATTCAAATGGGATTTGTAAACGATGCAAATGATAAGCAACATAGTCTTGCTTTTGTTACATCAACAGATTCCAAGTTATTTGAATCCGTAGAAAAAGGTGAAATTGTATTAGATCGTTCCTTAGAAAAGGACGGAATAAAAATCGGAGATATCTTAACGAATAATCAATTCAGTGGGGAATTTAAAGTAAAAGGCTTTGTCGATCAAGTGAAATATAGCCACGCACCGGTCGCTTTTATCAATATGGAAAATTATCAGGAAATTTACCGGGTAATGGAAATGCAATTGGTTTTCATTCCAGGAGCTGATAACAAGGAAACAATTTCTGGTTTACAATCCTTTTCGAATAAAAACTTTCTAAATACCATTCCAAGCTATAGCGCGGAGCAAATGTCTTTAAATATGATTGTTTGGTTTTTAGTCATCATTAGCGGAATGTTGTTTGCGATCTTCTTCTATATGATGAACGTTCAAAAAATCGGATTGTATGGAATCTTAAAAGCAATCGGCGTAAAGACGAGTACCCTCTTCAAAATGATGTGGACTCAAATGTTCGTCATCACGATTACTGCACTTTCTTTTTCCGTCGCGCTAAGTCAAGCGTTCACAATGATTGCGCCTGAAGGAATGCCGTTCAGCCTAACTTTCGGAAATACAGTTCAATTATCGATCGTATTCCTCGTAATTGGATTTATCGGTGCAACACTTTCAGGAATTCAAATCAAAAAAGTCGAACCACTACAAGCGATTCAACAAGGAGAGGTTTAATATGACAATCTTTACTCTGAATGAAGTAACAAAAACATTTACAAATGGTGAAATCGATGAAAAAGTACTAAAAGGCATTAATATTTCACTTAAAGAAGGTGAAATTACAGCGTTGGTAGGAGCTTCAGGGTCCGGTAAAAGTACAATCCTTACAATAGCCGCGGGACTTCAACGTGCATCAGACGGTCAGGTGATATTCGAGGGGAATGATATGACTTCGATGAACCAAGAGGAAATTAGAAAGATACGAGCTGCTGATTTTGGTTTCGTCTTTCAATCTTCCCACCTTGTCCCCTTTCTTACGGTAGAAGAGCAACTGATGCTTATGCTAGATGTTTCAGAATCCTCTTTGAAAAAACGTGAACGTGAAAATGAAGTCGATAAAATTCTGGCATTAATCGATATGGAACACCGGAAAGAAGCGTACCCAGCTTCCTTATCTGGAGGAGAAAAACAGCGGGTCGCGATAGCCCGCGCGCTCATTCACAAACCGAAAATGTTATTTGCGGATGAACCGACTGCAAGTTTAGACTCCAAAAGGTCAAAAGACATCATGACTTTAATTCGTGAGTTGACGAAAACGTTAAACATCACTACATTGATGGTCACTCATGACGAAGAAATGCTATCCTATGCTGATCACGTCATCACAACAAAAGATGGACTCGTTATATAATGACGTGCCTATAATGACGTGCCTGTGCACCGCGCAACTTGAACACAATTCGGAATCGTTTCTAAATTGAGTGGTGCACAGGCACAGAAAAAAAGCCGGTTGCATTTGAGCAACCGGCTTTTCCCTGTGAACAAAAAGATTATTGTGCAGTTAATCCGCCGTCAATGACGAATTCGGATCCTGTTGAGTAGCTTGACTCGTCAGATGCTAAGAAGAGAACAAGATTTGTGACTTCTTCTGGTTTTGCAATGCGTCTCATTGGAATATGCTTTGAGAATTCTTTAATTGCTTCAACAGCATCTCCTTCTGAAATCATTGGCGTTTCGATTACACCTGGGTGTACCGAGTTGACACGAATTCCGTTTTGACCCAACTGAAGTGCAGCTGCTTTTGTCATGCCGCGAACAGCGAATTTTGTATCCGTATAGCCGACTGCTCCGCCTACCAATCCGTTCATTGATGAGATGTTAATGATTGAACCCTTTTCCGCTTTCATCATTGAAGGCGCTGTTGCTTTCATACCAAGGAATACAGATACTTGGTTAATGTTTACGATTGTTCGGTATTGCTCTTCTGTCATTTCAAGAAGTGATTTGTTCATGCTAATTCCTGCATTATTTACTAGAATATCAATCGCACCGAATGTTTCTTCAGTCGTATCAACAACCGTTTTCCAATCTGCAGCATTTGTTACGTCGTGCTTGACAAATTTAGAGTTTTCGCCAAGTTCTTTTTCTAGTGCAAGACCTTTTTCTTCGTTAATGTCTGTGAATACGACTTTTGCACCTTCTTCAACAAAACGTTTAACATGTGTTGCGCCCATTCCTTGTGCTGCTCCTGTAACGATTGCTACTTTTCCTTCTAATCTGTTCATCTTCATTCTCCTCCAATGTTTAATTCCATAATCCTGCTTGTTCTAACTTTTTCTTTCCATTATAAGCGATAATTATCGCAAAAACGTTAATAACGAGCATCGCTAAGATTGCATACAACCCTGCTGAATAACTACCCGTAAATTGGAAAACATAACCGTATGCGGGTAATGCAACGATTGAAGCAGCCGCTAACCCGATTGAAACCGTTGAATAGATTTGGCTATATTCTTTATTCCCAAATAAACTTGACGTAAGAGATGGTGTGATGATCCCAATACCGCTCGTAATAAATGAGAAAAGAATGAGCGCTATGAAAATCATTACAGAACTAGATGCTGCGAATAATAGGATCGATACAGAAACGATACCTAAAACCATCGCAATGATTGCAGTGATTTTCGTTCCGATTTTGTCATTCAATAAACCGATTAGGAGAGATGAAAACACAACACCTAACATGAATACCCCTAATGCAGTTCCAGCAAACTCTTGGCTAAACCCTTTATTGACGATGTACGTAGGTACGTGAACCATGAAGCTTGCGATTGCAGTTAGGAAAAAGAAAAAGATCAATAACGCATAAAAAGCAGATGACTTTTTCGCAACCGCCAACGTAACGCCACTGTTTTGTGATGTTTTCGATGGTGTTTCATCTTCTGGATTCACTTCTTCCATTCCATAAGGATAGTATCCTTTTTCTTTTGACAACATACGAATTAAAAGCAGTGTAATAAGAACAACAATGACGATTGCTCCAAGTCCGATTGCTATATATGAAAATCTCCAACCGTGGCTCACAATTAATCGGCCTACAAAAGGCTGTACGAGAGCTCCGACAATTCCACCTGTTGCTGCTAATATTCCAAGCGCTAAACCGCTACTCTTTTTGAACCATTGATTAATTAAAATAGGACCTAAAATGACAGTAAGAAAAGTTCCTCCGATTGCAAGTGGTATTGCAAATACATACCAACCCCATACAGAATTCATAAAACCGAAAGCAACAAAAGCGCCTGCTTGTAAAATAATTGAAACAATGATTAATAAACGAATATCGAACTTCGCTACTAGTTTTCCAGCAAACGCTAAGAAAATCATGGTAACAACTGCCGCGACACTAAAGTATAACGTTAAATCTCCCATACCAATATCGAGTTCTTTCGAAATTGGACTTAGGAAAAGACTAGTGGCGTGTGCCTGTGCACTACACAACTTCAAAACAATTCCGAATCGTGTCTGAATTGTATTACGCACAGGCAAGCGGTAATCTAATTGGCGGATTGTCGTAGCGTGTGGTGCCAGTCACGTTCGTTGTTTGTGTATTAGGCGGGCCGAATGGTATCTCGACCTTAGGTAAAGTGACTGGCACCGTTTGTTTTCTATCCTAGACTGTTCGGAGTATATACACACCGGGTGCTAAAGATGCCTTTCACCCTTCCTATAGACAACACATTCGAAAAAGGAGACAAAGTGGCGACATTTATTTTCGCTTCACACCGATAGCACCGGGAGAACATTTCCACTCTATCGTACTAGTCAATGATGCGAATGAAATTAAATGAACATAAAAGAGGTGCAGTTAAATGCACAAGCAAGAAGGTATAAGAATTGTTCAATTGAATATAATGAATTATGTGAACCTTAGTTTTAGTTGCTTGTAGTTTGGTTGCAGTTTAGTTATACTAGGAGGCGAAGAGGTGATGATTATGTTAACAACATTCGAAAAAAGAGAATTTGTTAAAAGAGCGCCTGCATTAACCAATCGGATTTTTGAAGATGAGAACGATAGTTTGTTGCTCTTCAAAGTAATCGTTAATTACTTAGACAAAACAAACATTAATAACCTTCAATTAAGTAAACTGAGCGAGTCAGTTTTAGAAGACGTTGAAGAAATGAAAAAACTTCTTTCACAAACCTTGCAACTTATGGCTGACATTGCAGCTGAGGAAAGCGAATTCGCTCCTACTTATACTACGGGACAGATCGCAAAATATTTCGGGGTATCGATTACCACCATCAATAATTGGATTAAAGAAGGAAGATTTGAAGGCGTTGAAAGAGCTGAGAAAAATGCACAAGCACGAATCAGTGCAAATACCCTTTGGAAATCCAGAACAGGTAAATTATATGTTGTTGCTGATATCGTAAAAGAGTGGGAAGAAGAACAAGAAGAAAATCTATATGATATGGATGACCAATCATTCTTGGCTGAACAAATGGCTCTTTATGAAGTTAAGTATGGAGGGGATTTTAAGCACACGTTAGGTTTAAAAGAAGAACTAACTTCCGAAGAACAAACCGATGCTGCTACTTGGTCATATTTTAAAAGAAAGCTCGATGAGTATAATGTCAACAGGAATTCCTCAAACTAACTTTAGCCTGCTTGAAAAAGAGTTTCATGAAATTGTGGAAATTAGAAATGGTGCTAATGGTCTTCCCTCAAAACCAGGTGCTATTCGAAAAACCATCTTATTTTCCGATTCAACAAAACTATCCTGCCAAGAAATTATCAAAAATGGATTTATCGAATACTATAACTACGATTTCTATTCGCCTAATGGTTCGATTGTTATGAAGTTTCACTCTGAACCACATTCCAATAGTAAAGCACATCAAACTAGTACTGAACCTTTCCACCTGCATGTCAAAAAGAATGAACAAGACCTAGAAGCATCGCTTAGATTGCCCAACGGTCGAATAAGAGAACTATGGACAATCATAGAGACGATTTTAATGAGCAAACATTTGAAATACGCCCATGAGACCCCTACTATTAAATCCCAAAGTAGAAAAGGTCGATCGAGTGAAAAATAATAAAAGGTATCTGCGTGTGAAAATGAGATATTTTTACACGCAGATATCTTATTTTTATTCAATTTTAATATATTCATTTGATTAAATGTAGCATTGTTCTGAACTCGAAGTAAAAGCTTATTCATCATCTTCCCCATTCAAAGAATCCAAATACTCGTCTAAATTTCCAGTTGGTCACCAAAATCCACTCCATACATATACTGAATTGCGGGCGGGACTTCATTTACTAGTGAATCTCGTGTTGTTCAAATTCAAAATATATTTTATGGAGGAGCTTATGTGCGTCATACAAATATGGCACCATCCCAGCTTTGTAACGAATTTGCAAAAATCCTGGATTCCACCCCAAGTGTTGTAGAGGGCGTCTGTTTGGTTACTAAGTCCAGAACAAATATTCATTCGAAAGTATGGATAAAGACGGAAGGGCCTTGTGTCTTGGTGAAATTGTAATTCTTATGGAGGAAGTCAATCCGTTTATTGCAAAACTTCGCGGGCATGGCATTACGGTAACCGCACTCCATAATCATTTCCTTTTTGATAATCCTCGGCTTATGTTTATACATTTTGAGGCCATCGATCGCCCACTTGACTTTGCCAGAAGGGTGAAAGATTCTTTAGGGATATTGATTACACAAAGTGTCAACGCCAATAATTCTGGCATAGGGGGCGATCATCTGGATCTTTCCGACCTATGCAATCAATTCAATAGGTTGCTGGACGGAACGATTCATACACTTGAAAAAGGGGCTTGTATGGTCATGATTGCCCGTACAAATATTAAACCAATTGTTCTGGGTAGACCCGGGAGATCCTTTCTACTCAATCCAGAGATGTATGCATTTGAATCTGTTACAAAAGACGGATTGGCTCTTTGTAGCGGGGAAACTTTAGTTCTTGAAAGCGAGATCAACCCTTTTATTGATAAACTTCAACAGCATGGCCTTATGTTGACCGCCGTTCACAACCACTGGTTATTCGACAACCCACGCCTTATGTATATGCATTTTCAATCCATTGACCACCCCCCACTTTTTGCGAATAAAGTTCAAGATGCACGAAGTGTGCTAGTAACTCAAGAAGTTCATGTCCAAAGTTAAAATGTAAGGGAACGATTTTTCATTGGATGATATTACCCTAATTACAGGTCTCCCTCTTGAAAAAATCAATCAAATCATCCACTCGATAAAACAATAAATTTATTGACCATGAGACGCCAAAACCCATCTTCAAATTCCTACACGGGAATTCAAGGATGGGTTTCGCTTTCAATCATCTATTCATATGTCGCAGCAATCTTTTGAATCCGACCAATTGCCTCTTTCGTTACGACTTCTCCGGCTGCGATGCAAAATTTTGAGTCTTTAAAACTAATTTGATTAAAACCTAAGTCTGGGCGCAATATGACATCCGCAAGTTGCAATTCTTCCTTGACCATTTTTGCACTCATTATATCGATTGTATTCATAAGAGAATCCACAAAATGCCTCGCTGTACCTTTGACAAATGACTCTGCGCACACATTGACTGCAATAACGATATCAGCCCCCATGCTTTTCACTAGCGCAGTTGGTACGGGGTGAACGACGGCTCCATCGACCAAATTTTTTCCTTGGTATTGTACGGGACGCATGATTGCGGGAATTGCCGTACTTGCACTGATTGCATGCGCAAGCGAACCTGTTCGCATAATATGTGCCTCCCCCGTTGCGATTTCTGATGCTACAGCAGCAAATGGCATTGCTAACTCCTCAATATTTCTTTTTCCTAGATGTTGTTCGATAAATCCAATCATCGGGGTATTATGTACGAAAGAACGCCTCGGCAAAGTGGGGCGAACCAATTGTCCCCAGCTAATCGACGAAAGAACATCTACACAATCTTCTACTGGCATTCCAGCGGCATAAGCCCCGCCGACCAATGAACCAACACTTGTCCCCGCGATGATATCGATGGGAACACCTTCTTTTTCCAATACTCTTAATACACCAAGATGAGCCATTCCTCTTATTGAGCCACTGCCCAATGCCAGTCCAATTGTTGGACGTTCCCCAGCCTTACGAGCCCTTCCAAATCGCAGATGATTGCTGTAAATTGTACGTCCTTCACTAAGAATAAAAGCTTCTTTTATCACTTTTTCTAATTCTTCAACATTATTCGTTAAGTAAGGAAACAGTGCCAGCAAACGCAGAGCATCTTGTGAAATTGCCGTTTCTGGATCTACTGCTCCTTCTTTTTCAACAAAGTATTGAGCAAGTAATGGAATATCTTCAACACGCTCGCGAAGGGGTGGGATATATAATATCGTTAAGTTAGGTAAATCCAATGGTGCTGAAGTTGTCAAAATGATTCGCGTTTGTTGATTGGCTTCAGTAATTTGTTTCAATAAACTCTTCGGTAATTGATCCGCCTGCTCTACAATAATCGTGCCACCATTTGCCGCATGCACTTTTGCATCCCAAGTACGTACATCAAAATCAGTTGGATGGATGGAAAGTACGGGATAATGACCATTCGTTGACTTATAATGAAGTTTTTTCGCTATATTTCTTTTGCCAGTACCGGATTCACCTAAAATGACGATGTGTTCTTGCCTTGCAGATAGTCTTTCTATTTCACTTAGTAGTTTTTGTACAGCCGGACTTATTCCGATAATTTCGCCATGACGTTCCTGCTCTTCCGTTTCATGATGTTTCATAATCAATAGACTTTTTGTATGCTCTTCCAACACGCGCTCGTTGGAACTTTGAATTCTTTTAATCATCGCTTCAATAATTTGCATACGAAACTCAGCATTTTGATCCATCAGCAATAACATGCCTGAACGACAAACCGTCACTGTTTGAACAGTATCCACAGCTTCTACGTGAGCACTGATAGGATCTCCCGTGAGAGAGGACATTTCTCCAAAGAAATGACCTCTTTGCAATAAAGCCAATTGAACTTTTCTTTCTTGTTCGATAAATACACGGACTTGACCTGAAACAATAATATGAACGCGTTCGGTAATTTCCCCTTTTTCTAAGATGAGTTGACCTGGTAAATAAATTTGTTCACGTATTTCCAGGTTGGATTGTTGTAGTTTTTCGGCTAATTGCTCGTCAATCAGGGGGTACCCCTGTTCAACATCCTTCACTATCACCCCTCCTTGCTGTTTTCATTTAGTTAGGGACTTGGGATTTCTTCATCTTCTCTATTTCCATCCAAGGAATCTCCGTCTATACCTTCGTCCGAACCGTTTCCGTCTTCATTTTCGCCCGGAATGTCTACACATTCTTCGCCTTCAGATATGCCTTCGCAATTATTTGGGATGTCGACTACACATTCTTCGCCTTCGGATATGCCTTCGCAATTATTTGGGATGTCGTCTCCACATTCTTCGCCTTCGGATATGCCTTCGCAATTATTTGGGATGTCGACTCCACATTCTTCGCCTTCAGATATGCCTTCGCAATTATTTGGGATGTCGACTCCACATTCTTCGCCTTCAGATATGCCTTCGCAATTATTTGGGATGTCGACTCCACATTCTTCGCCTTCAGATATGCCTTCGCAATTATTTGAGATATCATCTCCACATTCTTCGCCTTCGGATATGCCTTCGCAATTATCTGGGATGTCGACTCCACATTCTTCGCCTTCAGATATGCCTTCGCAATTATTTGAGATATCGTCTCCACATTCTTCACCCGGTGATATCCCTACACAGTCACCTTCGCCTGGATTGTTTCCGTCTCCGCCCTGATTACCTCCGCTTCCGCCACCCCAATCTATCGGCGGGTAACTTCCCCCATCTACAGGTGGGGACTCTTCCTCATCTACTGGCGGAATTTCTTCTTCGTCTTCGGGCGGGAGTTCCTCCTCGTCTACCGGAGGAATGTCCTCTTCATCTTCGGGTAGGAGTTCTTCCTCGTCTACTGGCGGGGTGTCTTCTCCGTCTACAGGTGGTACTTCCTCCTCGACTACTGGTGGTTGTTCCACTTCTGGCTCTTGAATTGGCGGCAGGACAACCGGCGCCTCATCGATCGGTTGATTTTCTTCATTCGGTTTTTCAGCTACGGGCCTCTTTATCGTCCCTTGTTCTCCTGGCACTCTGTTCGTTGCATTTGTTCTCCTTTGTTCGGGAAGACTTGCAACAACGGTTTCTTCGGGGATTTCTGCTCCCTCGTCCGTATCGCTCATTTCACTAGCTACATCTTCTTGGGAACCTATATTTTCTTCTCCCCGTGCTCCTTCTTCATCAAGATTTTCTTCAAACAATTGAAGTTGTTCCTCATCCATTTCCATTACATCTGAACTGCCTTGTTCTCCAATCAAAACACTTTGATCTGCTTCAACAAGGATTGGCGCTTCATCTTCGCCGATAACTTGAACAGAAACGACGCCTTCTACCGTACCCACCCACGTCTCTTGCCCATTGTAATAGACATAAAACTCTGTACCCATAACGCCCATAATCGCATTCGGCGTTCGAACTTTAAATTCTGATTCACCTTCCAACTTTTTATCGATTTTTACTTTTACTTTGCCGCCTTGCAAATCTAAATTGGTTTTCCCTGATTTTGCTTTTACACTTTCGACCAATTGACTAATGACCAACTCTGTATTCGACGTCACTGTCACTTCTTTATCCACATCAAATGCTAATTTTATAAGGCTACTTTGCCCTGTAAGCACTGTATCCCCTTGGGTAAAAGTCATATTTTCAAAAACGTTAAATACTTTATTCTCTTGCCCTTTTTTCAACTCTACTTTCCCATAAAACTCTAATACTTTTCCTATTTTCACATGCTCCTTAGTCGTTCCCGACGGTGAAAAAAGAAAATAGCTAATGACAATCACGATGATTGGGATTATGATAAGCAATGCTTTCTTTTTATTCATCTGATCCCCTCCACTTCGTAAATAACAACCCCCTGTGATTTCCCTTTCACTTTAATTTCACCTAGTGATTGGGCCATTACTCGACTCTCGACCTGTTCATAAACAGATTGGCTAATAATAATTTGACCAGGTTTCGCATTACTTTCCAATCTAGCCGCCGTGTTAACCGTGTCACCAATCACCGTATAATCCATTCGGGTTTTTGAACCAATATTACCAACTACAGCAGGTCCCGTGTGAATACCAATTCCAAACTTTACACCTTGTCCGAATCGTTCTTGCAGTCGGTTTTCAAGTTCCACGGCTCCCTCCTTCATCGCCCAAGCGGTCCGCACCGCCTGCAAAGCATGATCTTCTAAATCTAAAGGAGCATTGAATATCGCCATCGTTGCATCCCCGATAAACTTATCTAACGTTCCACCAAATTGAAAAATACAGTTCGCCGTTAAGTTCAAATACTCATTCAATATCTCAACAATCTCTTCCGGTTCAACACGTTCGGATAAAGTCGTAAACCCACGGATATCAACAAATAAAACCGTTAATTCTTTTCGACTTCCGCCCAATTTCAGTCCTTCTTCTCCGTTATCCAAAATTTGTGCAACAACTTGAGGAGCTACGTATCTCCCAAATATCGAAGTCACTCTTTTTCTTTCTGACAACTCATTCAAATAATTGAAACCAACAGAACTCACGTATAGCGTAATAAGTAAACCTATTGGATACATAAGTGTCATAATCCATCCCTGTTCGTACACGATTTTTCCACCGTACATAATAGCAACTATGAATACAATAATAGTTACTAAAGAATAGATAGGTGATTTTAATCGGAACATGAATGAAGCCAAAATACTCGAAAAAATTAAGATAAGTACATTCCATTTCCAATCAAGTTCTTGCTTAAAGTTTCCTTCTAATAAATTTTGAATAATATTGGCATGAATTTCGACTCCATACATACTTTGTTCAGAATCCATTGGCGTTAAAAAATCATCTTTAATTCCCACCGTGTATGGGCCAATCAAAACAATGCGATTTTCAAAATAATCCGGGGGAACTTCTCCTTCAAACACCATCCAATAAGGAATGATCTCAAATTCTTCTGGCCCACCCGCATAATCAATATGAAATTGTTGAAGTGAATTTAATCCGCCTATATCCGTAGTGAGGGACTCTCCGATATGTTCACTGTATTTTTTGGCAATGACCGATGAAAAACTTTCAATCTTTTCATCATTGTATGTAAACTGTAAAAGAGCCTTTCTCACAACACTGTCAGAATCAGGAATTGTATTTAAATGGCCCAAAGCACTTGCTGCATTTTTCAGTTCTGGAAAGGGTTCTGATAATTCTTTTGCTTCGATGATGCCCTGCTGCGAAAACTTGTCGAAAACGCCGTAGCGTGCAAGTACTACATTTCCTGCATCTCGGACGGCCGCAATGAATTCCTCATCTTCTTCAACTGTTTTTGCAGGCAATGGAAACGTGATATCGAATCCAATAACAGCGGCATTTCCTTCCGTCAATTTACGTACTAACTCGGCATGCACATTTCGGTCCCAAGGCCAATGACCGATAGATTGCAAACTCTCGTCATCGATTGCAATAATTGCTACGCGATTATCTGTCGGGCGCTTTTCTTGCAGCCACTGGTCTTGTAGTTTCATTTCAAACCCTTTTAAACTGTCTTGATAAAATAAGAACAAAAAAAGTATCGTTACGATAGTAAGTACATGCGTTAATTTAATTTTCATACTTGTCTCCTATGAGATTTTTTCAGACATGAAGAACATAAAAATCAAAATTTGTCCGATATGAATAGCTTGATCAATTCCAAGTCCCCACCCTAGCGGATTTAATTTTTTATAAAAACCGAGGGGCTTAGCCTTCATATAATCCGCGATTGCATGGACAGTAAATAAGATGAATACATCCCAAATGTCTACAGAATACCCTATTAAATAAGCAGCGATAAGAATCATCCCTGTCCAAATTCCTGCATGGGTGGAAAGTATAATGAAATTCTTACCTTTCATTTTGGCAAGAAATTCACCCTGTAACGGATAGTCGCCTAATAGATGCGCAAAAAGTAAAATTAAAAAATCCAAGTTACCCCCCCTTTCCTGACTACAACAATATCCTGTTCAGGTCAAAAAACTAATTTTTCAGTCAAATCAACGGATCATAGCTCATTATATATTTAAATTTGTATTTGTACTATTGAGGAATGTTAATAGTGCGAAAAAATGATTACTTATGCCTAGTAAATTTTTAATAACAAAGTAGTAGAACTACTACTCTTTATCATTTATTTACAATAAAAATAGGGAGGACTCTGAAAAATCAGAACCCTACCCTATTACTCTTCCCTAGTTGCCAATATAGCTTGCGTTCGTGAATTCACACCCAGTTTACTATAGATAGTCGACAAATAAACACGAACCGTTCCTTCAGAAAGCACCAACTGGCTTGCTATTTCACTATTCGAAGAACCATTTGCTAGTAATTTCAATACATCCTGTTCACGCGGTGTAAGTTGATTTACTGCTGTAGTCCCCATGCTATCGTCCTGACTATATGCGACTAGCTGTTCAATGTAGGAAAGTGGTACTGAACCCCATTCGGCATTTACACCCTTTTCACGTGCTTTCACATATTTTCTTATCAGTTGCATACTATTCTTTTCATCGAGAAAAGTCCTTGCATAATGATATGGAGCACCGTATTCCAATGCTTCATGAAATGCCTGAAGTGCTGCATTTTCATCAGACAGAACGAGTTGACAACTCGCCTCAAGTGCAGCCGCCTCAATAATGATCGAAACTTGTTGGTCTTGTAGTGCTTGCTCTTTTACTTGAACACTGATGTGCAAAGCATCTTTTGTTTGTTTTTTTGCCAAAAAGAGACGAGCCTGAGTCAATAACCAAAACGACTGTCCCGATACACGCTTATTGTAAGCAAACTCTGGAAGTTTATAAAGCTCTTCTTCTGCTCGTACAGCGTCGCCCTCTAACAAATGACAGCGGGCTTTCATAGCGAATATTAGGCTCTTCCAGTGCGATTCTTTCACATTTTCTAGCGCATGATCCAATAACGTATACGCATTGATAAATTGCTTTTTTGTCGCATATATTCGTGCTTTCAATAGATATATGGGGATGAATAAACCCGGATCGTGAAAGTCATGTCCATATTGAAGCGCCACTTGCAACTCTGTCCATGCCTCATCCATACGGTTCCTTTCATATAAAGTCTCCGCACGCAATCCATAACTGAATCCTGTCATGTTTTGCTTTGTAAATTCACTTTGGCGCAGTAACTCAAAAAAGGGAAGAGATTGTTTGTCTGGCCAGAGTTTGCCGCGTGATCCAATACTCGTCTGTATGATTTTCGGTTCAAAGCGATTGTATTGTAAAGGCAGTTCATCCCATTTCGTTTGGACAAATCCCCCCTCTAATTTTTTCCGAATCATCTCTGTTGCTTGTTCAATATCCTCCCCGCTCGCGATGAGTACATAGGCTTTCACTGCCTGATGACTACGTGCAATATGTAGATATTCTTCCTTATCCATCCATTTATTAGCCGTTTGACGCTGCTCCAAATCCGATAAAATTTGTCTAGCTTCTTTTAGGTTATGGCCGATAGTTAATATGAGTGCAGTCATAACAAGCGTTTCAGGATGCACCTCATAATGGTTTTTCAGTAAAATTCGTACCCATCGAAGAAGTGTTGACGTTTGCCCAGATTCAAAAAACTCCACAATATGAGAAGCTATCCAGCGATCTGCAAGTTCATGAGCATCATTTGCAAGTGCCAGTTCAATTGCAGCGTGGACATCCCCTTTATCATGCAATAACATTGCCGCTTCTTGGTAAAGCGTATCAATCATCTCTTCAGAATAACGATGTCTGAGTTCAATTTGCAACGCGTCTATAAACATATGATGATAGCGAAAAACGAGATGACTTGTATGATGCAATCGGTTGATGAATAATCCTCTTTGTTCAAGTTCTAGCAAAACAGCATCACTATCCACCTGGTCCGTGAGCGCATTACAAATGACGGGCTCTAGTTGATTAAGTATCGAAGTACGGATGAGAAAATCCTGTATAGCTGGAGGGAGTGTCGCGAGTATTTCACTTAACAAAAATTCTGTGATTAAAGGATGCGGATTAGTTTCTATATGTATCGAGTTTCCCCTCTCTGAAGACGTGCCAATCGTTAGCCCGACTAATTGAATTCCCGCTACCCACCCTTCCGTCCAATCCAACACATATTGCAATACCGTTGTATCTTGATAAGCTAATTTCTTCTTTTTATAAAAACGCTCGATATCTGTATAAGTGAAGCGCAATTGTTCTTTTCCAATTTCAGAAAGCCATGATTTAACCCGCCATTTCGCGATAGGCAGCGGCAATTCCGTTCGACTTGTCACGTACACGTGCACATTGTTCGGTAAGTAATCAATAAATCGGGTCATCATTTCGTGAATTGTATCGTTCTCAATTAAATGATAATCATCTATCGCAATTTGAATGATTCCTTGCATTGTGCTTAGCTCGTTCAATAAGGTATCCACTAGTACTTCTAATGGCAATTGGGGTTGCACATTGAAAAGGGGAAATAATTTTACTTCTAAACCGCTTTGAGTCGTATCAGCCACTGTCTGTATGACGTATCGCCAAAAACGAATGGGGTCATTATCAGCATGATCGATTGACAACCAGGCGACCGGCTCATCGAATTGACTGAACCATTGGCTAAGCATCGTTGTTTTTCCATAGCCTGCCGGAGCACGCACAACGGTCAATTTTTTTGGTTCATTATGTAGTAAATCAAATAACCGGTCTCGTTCGACGGCTTCTTTTGCAACAAGTGGAACAGTTATTTTCGAATGTAAATAAACCATTTCCATCCACCAGGACCTCCTCTCTCCTTTATTCCAATTCTACTATATTCAGCTTGAATTATCTTTTGATTTTGAATTCTTTTTATAGAGCTGGATACTAACTACTAAATTACACCAGCATCGGTACGCTTAATTCATCCTCCACTAGATGCCGCAGCAGCAGACTGGGCTGCTTTTACATAATCAATCGCGACAACAAGTGCGACGAGGAGAGGTTCCATTTCATCATCGGCAATTTGCAACTCAAGCTTAAGATCTTCTGTTTAATATACAACTGTCTCATACGATCACTCCTCAGCATTTTCAGTCGTTTCTACTATCTCTATTACGATTTAAATGGAGAAACGTTTCAATTTTCAGGACATTTCTTTTACATTCGTACCAACAGTGGCGATATTTATTTTTTCTTCATACCAAAAATACCAAATACTACTTTAAAACACGTTCCTTTTAACCGATTATTCACACTCATCTTCTCAAAATGCTATACTTGTCTTGTATGCCTTCTTAATTCAGCAATAGAGGTTTTCGTTAGACGAAAAAATGATGAGGGAAAGGTGATTAGAAAATGAATGTAAAATTTCCAATTGGTCCGTTAGAGGTTCCTGAAAAAGTGACACTTGAAGATGTTCAAAAGTGGTTAAATAGTGCCGTGTGCCTGTGCGCCACACAACTTCAACACAATTCCGAATCGTGTCTGAATTGAGTGGTGCACAGGCACGGAATACAATGAGTACCTGGCATGCAGTTTATTGAGCACCTTTTAATGTCGCAATTCGGTCACGATCGTTTTCAGTGAGTTCGAAATCAAAAATATCTAAGGATTGTGCTTGTCGTTCTTTATTATGAGACTTTGGAATGACGATGACATCACGTTCAATTAGATAGCGTAACAGAACTTGCGCGTATGTTTTGCCATATTCGGTACCGATTTCTTCTAAAACGTGCTTAGCATTGTCATCAATACCGCCTAATGCAGACCATGCAACAGTTGCAATATTGTTCTTTTTATTATAAGCAATCAAGTCTTCATTCCATTTACCCACTTGAGATTTGATTTGATTAACAGCTGGTGGAACATTGCCATTTTCAAGAATCAAGTTTAGATGTTCTTTTTCAAAGTTAGAAACACCGATTGCCTTAAACACTCCACGAGTATAATAATCTTCTAAAATACGCCATGCTTCTAACATTTCATCATCATTATCCCATGGCTTATGGATCAGGAATAAATCAATAGAGTCCGTTTGTAATTTTTCTAAGCTTTTTTTAATTTCAGCATGGGCCCATTCTGTCCCCCCGAAACCTTCAAATGTATTGAGTTTTGTCGTGATAAAGAATTCTTCACGTGGCAGGGAAGAGTTCTGTAACCCCTTGCCAAGAACTTCTTCATTCCTGTATTTTTGAGCAGAGTCAAAATGACGATAACCATTTTCAATAGCCCAGTCGAATTCTTGAGTATCTCCCCTTAAGGCACCTGTATATTGGTTTGCCTCTTTACCATACGTATTTGTCCCGCTGCCGATGATTGGTATGTCAATTCCATTATTTAATTTAATATACTTCATTTTAAAACCTCCCTCTATAAACATTGATATATCAACGGTTTAAGCCGTTGTAGGGTGTCAAAAAAATATTTTTCGACACGATGATTAACCTTGATTTATTGTTACGTGAATATTCAAACAGAGTTGGATACTCTACGCGGTCATCGTTGGATAATTTTTCAAAAAAACGATGATATTTATATATACGATGCACTATGGATCTCCGCATTTCTTATGATGACGTACCCTCCCATGTCTCTTGGCGTCTGGTGCGCCCACATTCCTTCGTTCGGTCTAGTCATAAGGCGGAGGCTGGCGAAGCTCCTTTAGGGACTCAATGGTCGAATGGAAAAAATAATGCCGGCTTCTCCGTGTCATCCAGTTGTCTAGTATTCCTTCGGAATAAATCGGTTAAGCAGCCACTTCGAGTTTAGGAATGTCCTTCATCATTTGCTGTGCGTCAAATGCCATATGTTTCGTACAAATCGCGTGTAATACCTTCAGTAGTTTTCCACATAGAACGACGATTGACTGCTTTTTGCGTAATGGATTTGTCGGTCTTGTTGTGTAGTATTCATGTAACTTTCGAAATGCTTCATTGTGCCGGATCATTGGAATCATAACCCGGAAGAGGAGCGCGCGTAATTGACGCCTGCCTCGTTTTGAAATACGTTTTTGTCCTTTGTGTTGCCCGGAAGAATTTTCCCGTAATGTTAATCCCGCAAGTTTAATCAGTTGGCGTGGATGATTGTAATGGGAAAAGCTACCGATTTCTGAAAGTAAATCAATAATGGTCTTATCTCCAAGACCAGGAACCGTTTGAAGCCATTCGTACTCGGCCGATGTTTGAATCAATGCGACTAATTGTGCCTCAAGCGCTTGAATTTCCTTTTCAACTTGAAGATAACGTTGGACGAGTGTGGCGATTTCAAGTTTGGCCATCTGCTGTCCTTCCGTAATCCCAATCGAGTTGCGAGCACATTCAATCAGTTGTCTTGCCTTTGGTTTCTGAGGTGATTTAAGCCCTTCTACTTCTCTATATAGCGCGAGAAGTTCTTCTGGTTCCTTTGTTGCGACATCGCTTGGGAACGGTGTACATTCCAATGCAGCGAGCGCCACTTTCCCCAATGACGGGAAAACTTGAGGGAATTCTGGAAAATATCGATCTGTCCAACGAATGATTTTGTTTTTTAACGCATTTGATTCTTCGCTCAGATTGCCTTTAAGTGTCGCGCCAACACGTAATTCGGCTTCCGTTTCCTTTAAAATACGTGGATAACTATAGCGACCATCTTTTACTAAACGAGCGATGACAAGCGCATCTTTGGCGTCATTCTTGGTTTGTAAATTGTCGTCAAGTTCCTTGGAGCGCTTGACGTGCATCGGATTACACATCACTAAAGGGATGCCTCGATCTTCAAGATAATAAGCTAAATTGAGCCAGTAATGCCCGGTAGGCTCGATGCCAACGATGACATCTGTTTTTTCAAACGCCTTCATCGACTCAAGAATTTGATTATAGAAAAACTCAAAGCCTTGTCTCGATTGATAAACAGGAAACGATTTCTTTAGGAGCAGCCCACGCTCATCAACTATGCAGGCATAGTGTGTGCGCTTGGCGATGTCCATTCCGATGACTAATGTTTTGTTTGTGACTTGATTAATTTTGTCATTTTGTTTAAAATTCATAAGTGAGTCCTCCTGGTATCTAATTAGGGGTCATTTCTTTGTCGAGAAACTGACACCCCGCATCATACCAAGAGGGCTTTTTTTGTTCAAGCCCCTAAAAAACTTCTAACAGGAATGCTCCTATATTATAATTCTAACCATACCAGGTTAGAATGCCTGTGCGCCACACAATTTCAACACAATTCCGAATCGTGTCTGAATTGAGCGGTGCACAGGCACAAAAAATCGAATCAGTCCAAGTCTTCTAAATCATTCCGGAAATTGTTCTTCCCCAGCCATTCTACCGCTTCCTCTTTCGATGTTACTTCCCCATTCAACTGACTAACTTCTAATTGGAAAAAGATGTTCGAAAAATCAGGTCCTTGTTGTAGTCCCACCTTCACTAAATCTTCTCCCGTAAGATACTTCTGTAGATGCGTTCGACTCGTTAAATAATCCATAACAAGCTGTTCTTTTTTAATCAATCCCGTCGATACATGAAATAAAATGGCTTCGACTGAATACTCCTTTAAAGAAGCATGGTATTCACTCTTTTTCTGTACGTCATTCCACTTATCATAGTGTTGTAAATTCACTAGCTCGTTAAATAGCTTCATGTCGTTTTTCGTTAATGCAAATCTTTCAGCAGCGTCGATTTTTGAATCCGCATAAAATGGGATTAAAAAATAGGTAAACCAACTTGGCTGACTCGATTGCGTTGGATCATTTTGTGCATATTCACTGTATATCGTTTGTATTTTTCTTGCCATCTGATAGCTTAGTTCTTGGCTTTTGGAATGAATTCCAAATTGCTCCCAAAAATTCAATGTGTATAATCGCTGGATGATTTTAGATGGATCGCCTTCTTTAACTAGTCGCTTCATCTCTTCAATAATGCGATTCGGCGTTAAATTTTTCACTTTATCGATTGAATTGAGAGCTAACTTTTCAGTTTGTTCATCCATCAAAAATTCTAAGCGTGATTCAAAACGAATCGCACGGAAAATACGTGTTGGATCTTCGATAAAGCTAATATTGTGAAGTGTTTTAATCGTTTTTCTCTGTAAATCCTCTCTTCCACCAAACGGATCAATCAGCTCGCCAAACGTTTCCTTATTTAAACGAATGGCCATCGCATTGATCGTAAAATCTCGACGTTGTAAATCATCTTCTAAGGTCGATGTTTCGACATTGGGTAACGATGCGGGTCGATCGTAATATTCCAATCTCGATGATGTAATATCAATCGACAATTCTGATGGATGGATCCATGTAGCGGTGCCAAAGCTCTCATACTGCATCACTTCACCGCCATAATCCTCTTGCAAACTTCTCGCGAATAAAATCCCATCCCCTTCTGCAACGATATCGATGTCGTCATTCGGTTTATCTAGAAGCATATCTCTTACAATCCCGCCAATTAAATAAATGGGCATATGCATATGGCTAGCTGTTTGACTAATTTGTTTTAATAACGTAAAAACTTCTACAGGTAATTGCATTTCCATTTTTTCTTGCAAATGAACTTTCGAAAAATGGGTATCCTCTTCATCAGTATCCGCCAACATATCACTATGTAACATGTTAATAATATTTGTTCGCGTCACAATTCCAATGATTTCTTGATTCTCAATGACTGGCAAGCGTCCGATATTGTGTTCAATAATTAGCTTTTGAATTTCCTCAACGGTTGTGTCCCGTTGAATGGTCACAATATCTGTCGTCATATACGCTTTTACGGGTGCATGCCCTAAACCGTGGTGATTTCCTTTGTCTAAATCTCTTCTTGTAATTATGCCCACTAAACGCCCTTCTTCAACGATTGGATAGCCAGAATGACCATATCGATACATGAGTCGCCCCGCTTCTTCAATTGTCGTTTCGGGTGTCAAGGTTTTAACAGGATGGGTCATAATTTCTTGCGCTGTAATCGCAGGCTGTAACATGAAGGCCAAATGCTCGATGATGTCTTCAACTATCGAGTCGAAATCACCATTTTTAATGATTGCCGATCCTGCATGTGCATGACCTCCTCCGCCTAGCTTTTGTAAAAGAGGAAGCAACGAAATTCGATTGGAATTGGCTCGTCCCACAATATGAACATGTTTTTTCATTTTCACGACAGTTATTGCAGCATCTTCGCCTTTTATTTCCAATAACTTTTTCGTTAACAGACCGAGTCCACCTTGAAACTTTTCCAGTTGATAGGTACTTACGACAATCCCTAATCCATCCACTTCAACTGTTTTTGATTCCACAAGAAGATGATCTAACAAATCTTGTTGTTTCGGTTCCAATGGCTCTTCTGAAAAACGTTGAACCATCTCTAGGTTCATGCCAGCATCCATTAAGTAACTTGCGATTTGTAAATCACGCGGCGTTGTATTTTTGTATGTAAAATTGCCGGTATCTGTATAAATTCCCAGTCCAAAAAGAGTCGCTTCAAATTCAGAAATCGGTAATTGGCGTCTTTTAATTTCTTCAACGAGTAGCGTGACAGCCGCTCCGACTTGTTCAACAATGCCGCTATCGAAGTTTACATCATTTTTCCCTTTTGGATGATGATCGTAAACGATAATATTCACTTTCTCTTCATCAAAATCAGCAGAAATTTGACCAATTCTTGATAATGATGCGACATCGACGATAATCAGCGTTGTCACCTTTGACCAGTCGACGTGAATGTCTTGCATAAAGTCGAATGTATCGCGGTACATATTAAAAAAACGTCTCACTCGATCATCTTGCTTTTCAGAAATGACAAGTTGTGCGTCCGGATACAGTTTTTTAGCTGCAATCATCGAAGAAAACGCATCAAAATCCGTGTTCACATGTGAAATAATTATTTCCAACAAAATTTCCTCCCTAAAATGGTACCCGTAATTATTGTTTCATCTATGTATATACTACCATTAACTTCCTTGTGAGTGCAGGATGCCTGTGCACCACTCAATTTTAACACAATTGCGAATAGTGTCTAAATTTAGTGGTGCACAGGCAACTTTTGTCACATTTAACATTACAAAAATAAAAATGATCCGCATGCGACAAGCTCGCAGCGAATCATAAAAGGAAGATAGAACTATACCTTTCCGCTTTTATAGATAGAAATTGAACGCCTCATACCCATAGTAAAATGATACAAGCGTTAAAATACTAAACACAACGTTTTCTACTTTACTCCCTGTTTTTGTCGTTAATGGGAATCGGACAGTTAAGTTAATCGGGAAAAATAATTTAATTCCATTTTTCGTTGCCATATCCAATACAAAATGGCTCACCATTCCCGCCAAAAATCCTGCTTTTACGGCTTCGTTTGGAATAAATGAATTCAATAACCACGCAACGATTACTAAAAATAATAGACTATGCGTAAAAGTACGGTGTCCAAATAACATATTGATTAATTTCGATAAAAGCGATAGCTTCCTCCCAATTTTACTGCCACCATGACAAATGTCCGGAAGCAATGCACCGATGATTCCTGCGCCAACCATAATTAGTGGATCGTAATTTGTAATTTGTGCGTAAGCAAGACTTGCTGCAATTCCCCCTACGATGTGTGTTTTCCCAGTCATGCTTATTCTCCTCTTCTATACCAAATCTACCTTAATGAGTATAAACCAAACCGATATTAATAGTATTAGACAAGCATCAGCAGGTGAAACTTCCTTTACAAGTTTACCTTTACAACACCGCAAAAGATTTATTTATTTTGTTCTGCTTCTTCGGGGGATTTTTTCCAAAATCTAAAAAAACCGTAATAATCCAATACTGTTCGAAAATCTTATTCCGTTAAATGGCACGATCGTATTATTGAATACTGAAATTCTATTAACTCTACTTATACTATACCAACAATTTCCACAAAAATACTTTTTTAATCCGAAAAAGCACCACTAAGGGTGCTAATCGTTGTTCTAATTCTTTATTTTTTCTTTTTGCTAGCTGTTTCGAATTCACACGTCACTCCAAGTCTTCTAAATCACTCGGGTAATTCATCGTCCCAAACACTTCTCCAGAACTTTCATCCACTGTTTCAATTTTTACGTTCACCTTTTCAGGATTGACGCCGTCATAGATCTGATAGAACATACCCGACATTCCGATTCCAAAAGATGCAAAACCGTCAAAGCTGTTTTCGTACGCTTCTTTATCTACAACGAGTGTAAATTCCGAGAAATTTTTGTTGTATTTTATGTCTATGAAGGACATGAAATCTTCACCAGTAATCATTTCGTCGATGGATTCCGTAATGCTGGCTTTCATCTCGCTCATCATTTCTTTATGCTTCGCCTTACTCATTTTATAGGTTACAGAACCATCTGGATTCACTGTTGCCTCTTTCATGCCGTTCTCTTTAGCTTCAGCTACTACGTCATCCAGATTTTCTTCTTCAAAAAAAGTTCCTGGAATCGTTACTTCAACGTTCAACAACCCTTTATCGACTGCAGCTGTACCACCAGTTTCTTCTGTTTCTGGATCTGTTGATTCTTCTTTATCTACACTTTTGTCCATCTCGTCCGTAGAAGAGCATGCGGACAACATCAGTGCAGCAAATAGTATTCCTAGTAGGGATTTCTTCATGTCTTACATCTCCAATTCGTTAGTTTACAAAAAAGAATACGGGTGAACCTTCGCTTGAATCATAGGAAACTTTAAAATCATCGCCTATTTTTACTTGATTGGCAATATAGCCTTCTGCCGTCCCACCATTGTAAAGTTCTTTTGTTAATTCATTTGGAACGACAACCATCGCCCAATCGTACACTTCACCTTCTTGAGACACGAATTTAAAACTCATGCCGTTGAAATAGAGACTATCGTCTTCTGTTTCTGCATCTTTCAAAAAGCCTTTTACTTTGAGCATGGCGTATTCAAAACCTTCCTCTGCAGGATCGTTGAACATGTTCTCTTTTTCAATAAGTGCCCATGCTTCGTCACCGCGAATGGTCTCGAGGAGCGTGATATCGACATGTGCATCGTAACCGTTGTAACTGTCGTCATAGATGCGTTCTTTTACTGTGATTGTGTCTCCAAAAGGCAATGGGCTCGATCTTGTGCCAATTGGTTTCGCCTTTTCCTCTACCTCTTCTTCTACTTCTGCTTCCTGTTGTTCTTCAACTTCAACTGCATCCGTTTCTTCAGCTGCAACTACATCGTCACTCGGCTGAACTTCACGCGTATTTTTCTCCTCAATATCTCCGCATGCAGACAAAACAATGATTAGTAAAGCACTTCCTAGTGTTAAAATTCGTTTCTTCATATCCTTATCCCCCTTTATCGTTATCTCCATTGTAAGCACCCAATAAAAAAGACCCTTGCGTATATCCGCAAAGGTCAATGATAATTTTCGTATAAGCGTTTTGCTTCGTCTTTCATTCGAAGAACAAGTTCTTTTGGGTGATGCACTTGGACATCGGAACCCCATCGGAAAAGCCAACGCACAAGTCCTTCACTCATGGCAACTTGTGCCTTCAATCGAAACATTCCGTTTGGTTCTGCATGAATGTTCGCTTTGACTCCGAAACGATCGATAACAACGTTGATGAGTTTGTCTGAAAAAGTTGCTTCCAGTGAAATTAATTCACCGTCAAACATATGAAACATCTTACTTGTATAGGCGGATAAATGAAAATAAGGATCTGGCACAAAGTGTTCCGGGAGAACGCGAACATTTCGCATCCGATCCACACGGTATTGCCGGATTTCATCTTCCTTTAAAAAATATGCGACGGCGTAATAGCGGTCATTGTTCCAAACGAGACCGAGTGGATGCACAATGTACTCTCGTCCTTCATTGCTGAGCTTAAACGTAAGGTCTGTGTCATACCGACCGTATTGAAACGTAACAACACACTTATCATGGATGGCTTCGTGCAGAAGTTGGACCGTTTCGATAATGTTGTTTGTATCTTTCGCAGATGGCCCCGCAACATGAAGTTCATTCGTCAATTGCTTAGCCAACCGTTTACTTGTCAGCTTCCGGATTTTCATAAGCAGTCGTTCCGTTTCGCTTGTTGAAATGAATTTCGCTGCGCTGATTGCATCCATTAACAAACGAAGTTCGTGAATTTCAAATGGCCTGCCGTCGTAATAATAATGTTTTGTCATTCCGGATTTTTCCTGGGCTGACGTTACTGGAAATACGATGGAGTCTTCGAGTGCTGCCACGTCATCACGAACCGCTCCAATACCTACTTGCTTGTCTCCGTGAAAATAACTATGTATGTCATGAATCGATAACAAATCGCCTTCATCTGAATCGGCTTCTAAGATGTGCATCACTTCAAGGAGCCGCTCTCTAGCAGTTAAAGGATTGTCCGTCACTGTACATCTCCTTTCAAGATGGAAATTTTTAGCTTGTTGGAATCCATCTTAACATACTTCCCAGCTTTCCTGGGATGCCTGTGCACCACGCAACTTCAACACAATTTAGAATAGTGTCTAAATTGAGTGGTGCACAGGCACCGAAAAACAACTATCATTTTATACGATACGAACTACATACAATTAAACAAGTAAATCGTTAAGAAGGAGTGGAAGTCATTTATTATTCATATGTACAACCAACTATTCAACGAACTAAGAGAGTGATGACGGTGAATGGAACCGGCAGCGTAACATTGCCACCAGATACTGTTCAATTTTATGTAGAAGTACAAACAGAAAATGAAAAATTAACCATCGCCCAACAAGAAAATGCCAGTGCAATGAACAAAGTGATTGAGGCGTTATTGGATTTTGGTATTGAGAATGAGCATATACAAACCGTATCTTATAATATTACGCCTCAATATGACTATATCGACGGTGAACAACAGTTTAGGGGATATGCGGTTTCTAATGTCATTATGGTAACGAGTGGATATGTCGAAAAAATTGGTAGCATGATTGATTTAGCTGTGGAAAACGGTGCGACTGGCATATCGAATATTCAATTTCTTGTTTCAGATGAAGAAGCGACGTACGAAAAAGCATTAAGTGAAGCATTGGACGATGCAAAAAAGAAAGCCCAAACAATGGCAAATACGATACAAATACAAATCGATCTCATTCCTATAAAAATTGTGGAGGAACAGAAGGAAGCGCCAATCATTCCACGCATGTTTGTCGCGAAGGAAATGAGTGCCACGACCCCAATTGAGCCAGGCCAGTTAACAATTCGTGCTTCTGTCACCGTGCAATTTCAATATTGAAAAGAGAGAGGCTGGGATGCCTGTGCACCACACAACTTCAACACAATTCGGAATCGTTTACAAATTTAATGGTGCACAGGCACACCAAAAACCCTAATAAGCATAACGCTTTCGTGTCATCATAATTAACACCATCGCTGGCACCGTACAAACAATCATGCCTAAAAACGCGAGTCCTGGAGAAAACCCATATAAATAACCTCCGAGGAACGTTAGAATAGCCGTACTCAAGCTCAATGCCAGTGCGGAATAAACGCCTTGCGCATTTGGAATTTGCTGCTTCGGTAAATTTTTAGTTATATAAAGAATAAATGCGTAATGAGCGATTCCGAACGAGAACGCATGCAAACTTTGAGAAATCATAAATACCCACACATTGGGGAATAAAAAGACAAGTACCCAACGAAGAGTGGATCCGGAAGCGGCTAGGAATAATAACGACGAAGGCTTCCAATTTCTAAACAAGTGATCGGCTTTTGCAAAGTAAATAATTTCAAATATAATGGCAATGTTAATAATCATTCCGATATAAAAGTTCTGTACACCTAAGTCCTGTAAATAAATATAGCCATAGTTATAATACGCTGCATGTGCACCTTGTAGTAAAACAACGACAAGTAACACGATAGGAAAACTTTTCACTTTCCATAAGCCACGCATCGTTGGTGATTCCCCGCGATCTGCCGCGGTCGGTTTGATTAACAGTACTTCTGGTGTCGAGAGGAAACGCATCAAAAGCATTAAAAGAAGCCCAGCCATCATACTCCATAAAATAGCCTGCTCTCCGAAATACCCCGTTAGCATACTAACAATGAGCACCGAAACAACGAAACCTAGTGAACCATATGAACGACTCTTTCCGTAATGCACATTCCCTTGCTGGACCAACGCGCCTGCCGTACTATCTACAGCGGGAAGTAACGCCGGATAAGCCGCACTAAACAGTAACGTGACAATGAAAAGCGAGGTAAATGATGAAGTCGGGACGTAAAGTATCGTCGCAGCAAGTGAGCTCACTGTGAAAAATAAAATAACCGTTTGACTGCTCGAATGTTTAGAGATGAACGGGAAGACAAACATCGTCGATACACCGCGTGCTAAGAGGCCAAACCCCATAATTAAGCTCGCTTCTGCTACGCTTAATCCTTTTCCCTGCACAAGCCATCCTGTCCAATAGGGCAAAAATACACCCCATGTAATAAAAAAAACAAAAAAGTTCTGTGAAAGCCAGCGTTGATTGTTCATTGGTAATCCCTCCATATTTATTGCATCATAACACGTAACCACATACAATAATGTGAGATATCTCATATTAAGGAGGCAAACGATGCAATTATTAACAGAACCTATGCGTAGCTTCTATATTGAAAAATACCCAATTCAGTCCCTTTTCTCTTTCCCTATTACCCCGTATTTACAAGTTTTTCAGTTTGAACGTGGCGAATTTATTTATAAAGAAGGCTCTCATCCAGAGTATATATACTATCTTGTCGAAGGTAAGGCCAAACTATATGTTACCCACAAAAATGGGAAAGTATCTCTCGTCAATTTCTTACAAGCTCCAACTTTCATGGGCGAAGTCGAACTGTTACATGCAGAAAGCTTCTCCAAAGGTATCCAAACCGCAACAAAAGTAACTTGTCTTGCCATCCCAATTCATGCTTGTAAAGATAAACTTTTAACAGACGCAACGTTCCTAAGGTATTTATGTATCTTCTTAAGTAAAAAGATGACGATGATTTCAACGAAGTATACTAAAAACCAAGCATACCCACTTGAAAACCGCCTCGCCGCCTTCATCCTCATGTCGGCTGATCAGAACTTTTACAAAGAAAAACACACCGAAGTATGTGAATACTTAGGTGTCTCTTATCGTCATTTACTTTACGTCCTCGCGCAGCTATGCGAAGACAACATTATTGAAAAACATGCGCGAGGCTATATCATTAAAGACAAAGAACGCTTACAAATACTAGCCAAGGAAGTTTGAATGTTTCGAGCCCGTGCCTGTGCACCACACAACTTCAACACAATTCCGAATCGTTTCTAAATTGTGTGGTGCAGGCATGCAAAAAAACTCAGTCCCCCGAAGGAAACTGAGCCAAATGCTATTTACTACCTCTTACTTTAAATCTTCAATTGAATCAATGTCCATATATGTCGGTACTACTAAACCGATTTTAACGTTTTCAAGATTCGCACCTAAATCTTCGTATTTACCTTCGAATGTTTCAACATACGTACCGTGAGTTACTGGTAACCATCCTGCTAAGAAAACGTCTGCGCTTCCGTCAGCAACTGATGTCCACATTGGGCCAGCTTCAACTTGTAGCATTTCTACTTCATAGCCTAAGCCTTCTAATACAAGTGCCATTACGTTCGTACTAGCAACTGTACTATCCCATGCAACATAAACGAACTTGATTTTGTCCCCGTCTACTGATTCAACGCCGTCTGTCCAAGATGAAACCATTTCTTCGTTGTCATCGATCCAGTTTTGTGCAGCAACTTTAGGATCTTCTCCGTCAATTACAGCTACCATAACTTTCGCCATGTCTGTTTCTTCCCATTTGAAGTTGGAAAGAACTGCGTGAGCTTCTGGCTTCTCTTCTGCAAGTCCAAGACGAGCGATTGTGTGAATGTCTTCTGCTCCGCCAAATGAACCTTCTGGATCTTCAAGATATTTTAGATCAAATTTAGCAAATTTCCAGTGTGGTGACCATCCTGTAACAATGATTGGCTCTTCGTTGTCATACGCTCTTTTTAGAGCTGCTGTCATCGCTGCGCCTGAACCTGTTACTACTGACCAATCTTCAAGTGCGTAGTCTTCAATCGCACGTTCAGCTGCCATCATAATACCTGCACCTGGATCGATTCCAGTAATTTTATAGTCAACGGATTCGCCAACTGATTCTGTTGAGCCGCCTTCTGAATCTGTCTTTTTGTCGTCGCTTCCACATGCTGCAAGTCCGAGTGCAAGTAGTGCTACTGCGCTTAGTCCTAATACTTTTTTCTTGATCGTCATTGATTAGTTCCCCCTAGAATTTCGAGTTCCGGCAAATTGAGTGATACGGTCTAAAATAATCGCTACGATTACGATCGCGACACCTGTTTCAACACCGGTCCCGGTTTTCAACTGTGTTACAGCTTGGTACACTTTTGCGCCAAGCCCTGGTGCTCCTACCATGGACGCGATAACGACCATCGATAACGAAAGCATGATACTTTGGTTAACGCCTGCCATTATTGTAGGTTTGGCAAGTGGAATTTGGATTTTACTTAGTCGCTGCCAAGTCGTCGATCCAAATGCCTCTGTTGCTTCAATTAAATCTTTTGGCACTTGCTCAATGCCGAGCATCGTTAACCGAATTGTTGGTGGCATCGAGAAGATTACTGATGCAACAACCCCCGGCACGACACCTATATTGAAAAAGAAAATTGCTGGAATCAAGTAGACGAATGCTGGCATTGTCTGCATGAGATCCAGAATTGGAAGCACGATTTTACGTGTTGTTGCTTGAAGTGATGCCCAAATTCCAATCGGAATACCAATTGCGATGGCAAATGTGACGGACGTGAGTACTAACGCAAGCATTTGTATCATGTCGTACCAATAGCCTAAGTAGTCGATAAACAAAAATCCGACCAAAGAGAAGATTGCTATTTTCCGAGTAGATATGAGCCATGCAAGTAAAGCAAAAATGATAGCTAATAGAATCGAAGGCACCATTGCAAGTAAATCTACTGAACCTTCTACGATTGTTGCTAACAATGTCGCAATTCCATCAAATAGAGATCCAAATGTACTAGTGAGCCAATCAACACCGTTATCAATCCAACTAGCAAATGGGATTCTTGGTAAAAGTTTATCCATTTGTATTCACCTCTGTTGTCGAATCTTCGGTCTCTTCGACAATTCCATTCTCGTTTATGAACTGATTGTCTCCAGCCAATGCTCCAATGAGCGCGCCTCGGATAATAATTCCTTTCAATCGGTTCTTCGCATCGACAACAGCTACAGGAATCGTTGCCGTTGAAACTTTATCGAATAAATCCGTCAAAACACTATCTTCTGGAATCATAATGACGTCTTTGATTAGCACATCTTCAAGTGTTAAATCTTTTTCAGTCGCATCAACTGCATCTTGTGCGGTAACTGCTCCAAGCAATTGTCCACGTCGATCGACAACATAGATGGAAGAGATACGCAACCGTTTCATCAAGCGAAGCGCAACGAGTGGACCTCTGTCGATTTGAACGGTATCAGCTTGCTTCATTATATGGGCAGCTGTTAATACTTTTGATAAATCCACATCTTCAACGAAACGTTCAACATACTCATTCGATGGGTTCATCAGAATTTCTTCTGGTGTCCCAATTTGAACAATTTCTCCGTCTTTCATTAAGGCGATACGATCGCCAATACGAAGGGCTTCATCCAAATCATGTGTGATAAAGATAATTGTTTTCCCCATATCGCTATGAAGTTGCAAGAGTTCATCTTGCATATCTTTACGAATCAATGGATCAAGTGCACTAAACGCCTCATCCATGAGTAGAATATCTGGATCGTTTGCGAGTGCACGAGCAAGTCCAACACGTTGCTGCATACCACCGCTCAACTGATTTGGATATTGTTCTTCGTATCCCGCTAATCCAACGAGACCAAGTGCTACTTTCGCATCCATTTCACGTTCTTCTTTCGGAACACCTTGAATTTCAAGACCGTATTCCGTATTTGAAAGGATTGTTTTATGTGGGAAAAGCGCAAAATTTTGGAAGACCATTCCTATTTTTTTACGACGAACATTCCTCAGTTGCTCTTTGTTCATTTTTACAATATCTTCTCCATCTAACAACACTTGACCAATTGTAGGGTCAATAAGTCGATTTAACATTCGAACCAATGTGGATTTCCCACTTCCGGATAATCCCATGATGACAAAGATTTCACCTTCGTACACATCAAATGTCGCGTTGTTAACACCGACTGTTGCGCCGGTTTCTTTTAATATTTCATCTTTAGATTTACCTTCACGCAGCATCTGTGCCGCGCGCCTACTGTTTTTCCCGAAAATCTTCGTCGTTTCTTGGACTTGGATTTTCTTTATGGGTTCATTTTCTAACATGCGTACACTCCCTATATAAAACGATTAACCTCGTAATATTTATACAACGTTAATTACTATAACTGTAATCTGTTTGTAATACAACTGATATGCCTTTATAAATTGTACGTACAGTTTTTTCTGTACGTAATAATTGATTTTACCTTTAAATTAAACTATTCTATACTGTAGTAAGATATGGAATCGCTTATTAATTAGGAGGCTCGCGTTTTATGGACGGTACTGAAAGGTTAGAAAATGCACGAAAACGTATTACGGAGTCTATCGCTCAAAACATCCACCTCTACGGTCTCCCACCTTCTGCAGGCAGACAGTATGGTACGATGTTTTTTCAAAATAAACCTACAACATTGGATGATATGTCCGAAAAACTAGGAATGAGTAAAACAAGTATGAGTACGTCAAGTCGCGCCTTAACAGAAGCGAAACTTGTAGAGCGAGTGTGGGAACGTGGTGTTCGAAAGGATTTATATGAAGTAAAAGACGATTGGTATCAAAGCTTTATCGATACCTTTACGAATAAATGGGGCAGATCGGTTTCACTCCATACCGCTGCTATTCGAAGGTCGCTTTCTGAAATCGAACAACTCATAGAAGATGACACCATTAGCCCAGAAGTATTGGCGGAAGCAAAAATAGATTTAGAGAAACTCAATTACATTAAAAACTACTATGCATGGCTAGGTAGACTCATTAAAGCGTTCGAAACCCATGAAATCTTCGACCTCGTACCAATGGAGGACGAATAATCAAAAAAATGCGTACTCACATTCTGTTGAAAATGTGAGTACGCATTTTTTTCGTTGCCTGTGCACCACACAACTCTGACACAATTCTGAATTGCGTCTAAATTGAGTGGTGCACAGGCACGAATTAATCTACTGCAATCCGAATCAGTTTTATATCTTTATTAACTCCTTGAAGTTGCCGGGTAATTGTCTCGATTGTCAGTTCAGATACGATTTTTTGATATTGTGTTTGTTCACATATATCCTTAAAAGTACTTTCGCTAAGAATAATATCGTTTCCTAACCCCTCTTGTTGAATACGCGCCGCTAGATTTACGGTTTGACCAAAATAATCTAGAATTTCATTTGCATTTACTGCAATTACAGGCCCCGTATGAAAGCCAATACGAATTTCAACTGGCTTTGTAATCGTTTTATTTAACAATGAAAGATTGTGTTGGATATCCAGTGCCGCCTTAAGTGCGTTTGACTCATTTGTAAAGACTGCCATGACCGAATCCCCAATGGTCTTTACAACAGCGCCTTCATTCTCTCGGATGTATCCCATTAAGTAATCAAAATGCTTTTTCACATTGGAATAGGCCGGCCCATCACCAATCGCTTCATATAATTGTGTCGAACCTTTTAAATCTGTAAAAAGAATCGTTAATTGACCAACGCTAATCTGTTCATTCGTAGCTAGGACTTCTGTTGCAAACAAGTCCCGAAATAATTGAAATGACGTAGCATCGCGCGCTGTTAGAGCAAGTTGATCCCATTCTGTTTCTTCTAAGACTAGAACAATTTCTTTATCGGTTTCATTGTAGAATTGAATTACTTCGGACTTCCGCGCGATTTTTTGCGAAAAGCCTTTTTCAGTAAAATTCAATTCTGTAGTTTCTCTAACGTCAGATGTGTCAATAGGTAGCATCCGATTATCTTTAATCACTCGCCAACGCAAATTTGGGGTCCAGTCGGATAATATGAGCTCTTTTTTAGCGTTCGCCCCTATTCTAAATTGACTAATTATATGTGGGGAATTCATTGGCCCATTTATACAGAAAGTTTCTTCGTTGGTTTTACGAATACTCGGGTGCACGTTAAAACGAAGTTCAATATATTTATCGAAATCTACTTCATAATCCACACCACAAAGATCGCAATGTACCTTGCTCTCCACTTGTTTCATAGTATTTGCACGACCTTTTGGAACACGACAATTCGGACACATCATGCTCCATTCTTGATCAAGCAGACCCACTTTTGTGGCAAACAGGAAAAGGTTGACTGTCAATCTCTTATCAAAGGTATACTTCTGCGCCCATTCATAGGGTTTCATACTCACAACTTTACTATCTTCTTCAATTAACAATGTCTGCTTAAGTTGCTCAATCATCACATCTTCCTTAAAAAGCCCTTTTAATTTCTTAATTAAAATATCAAGATGCTCATTTTGAACGTTGTGTTTTTTCTTTTCAAGAAAGCTACGTTTTGAACTTCCAGCTGAACCCACTTCATACTCATTTACATAATCAAACGTTTTTATTAACTGAGGAAATATGATTGTATGTAGGACAATTCTCCCGAAAAGGTTATGAACAGTAAATTCACCTTTGAGACTGATTCTTGTTCGATTCTCCCCTACTTTAGCCACTGAAACTTTCCAAAGCGCATGTGATAGTGGACCTTTTGAATAAATTCGTTCGATTGAGTAATAATCGTTTCGATGCCACTCGAAAACATTTTCTTTCCACTCCGTTTTTATTAAGCCAAATGCAGTGGCCTCAGAATGACGCACAAGAGATTCTTGCCCTTCTGTAAACGGGGTAAATTGAACTGGAAAAAGTCCAATATATCGATTCAAATCATTCGTTTGCACCAATAAATTCCAAGCCGTTTCAAGAGGGAAATCCAGCACCTTATCTTTTTGGAATACGATCAATTTCTTCATAATGCTCCCCCTAATCCAAATCATTATACTGATCACGTATCTGTATAAATTGGTCACTATGAAGGAGAAACAAATCGATTAGTTCCGGGTCAAATTGTCTTGCGCGTTGTTCAATCATATAAGCTAGTATTTTTTCAATTGACCATGCTTTTTTGTATACTCGTTCAGAGCCGAGTGCATCAAATACATCCGCGATTGCAGTAATTCGCCCCCAAATATGAATCTCCTCACCTACTAGTTTGTTTGGATAACCCGTGCCATCCCATCTTTCATGGTGTTCATGGGCAATTGTTGCAGCAACTCGCAATAAGTCCCTTTGTGAATGTTTAAAGACGTTATATCCAATCTCAGAATGCTTTTTCATCGCTTCAAATTCTTCATCCGTTAATTTTCCCGGCTTTAATAAAATACGGTCCGGTATAGCAACTTTACCAATATCATGCATCGGGGAAGCCAGTTTTAATTGCATTGCTTCTTCTTTCGGCAATCCGTAAAGAGTAGCCAGTAGATAGGAATAGCTTGCTACTCGCCTGACATGATTTCCCGTTTCTTGGGATCTACTTTCTCCAATTTCCCCCATGATCTCAATAATTTCTCTTTGGGTTTCAATTAATTCATTTCGTAAAATAGATGATTCAAGCGTAGTACCTGCATAAGATGCGGCAAGTTTTAGAGTTTCAAGGTCTCTTTCATGAAATATTTTGTCCGCGGTCATTTTGTTAATCGCTTGAAAGACACCGATGACTGTACCTTCCGCATTTTGGAATGGAATGCAGATGACAGAGCATGTTCGATAACCGGTTTCCAAATCAACTTTCTTATTGAATCGCGCATCCAAATATGCATCCGATACAATAATTGGTTCCCGCGTAGTGACACAGTGACCAACGAAACCACTATCCTCATGTATCGTTATTTTACCCATTCCATGGGCCACCACAGTCCACAACATTTTTTCTGCAGGTTTATGTAGCCAGACAGTACACCGATCTGCAACAACCAACTTTTTTCCCAAATCAGCTAAATTCATTAATAGCTTTTCTATATTATTTTCCGTCATTATTTTAGCCATATACTTAAAAATAACGGCAAGCATTTCATCCGATTTCAATTCTACTTCATGTGCCACAACGAAACTCCTTCCAAAAATAAAGAATGAATAATAGTAATTTACTGTTATGATTATAGTATCATATAAAGCTGGGATAATATGTTACTTTTGTTTAAGGAGGACTGAAATGATGACGGTATTTAACTACTTATTAATAGGGCATTTAGTAGGAGACTTTCTTTTCCAAACAAATTGGATGGCTATAAACAAATCTACTAAGTGGGTTCCACTGCTGTCTCATTGTACCGTATATACAGCATCCCTTTTCAGTTTGGCACTTGTAGGAAACTACGTACTCCCTATTGAAGTAATTGTGCTTCTATTTGTAAGTCATATTGTTTTGGATCGGCGGAAATTTGTCGTGTGGTGGGTAGAGCGCATCATGAATTCTAAAGGACCTGAATCCAAATGGCTCAAAATAGTTGTCGACCAAGTTTTCCATATTCTTATACTTGCGATTGTGGCGCATTTTTGGTTTTAGACACTCAAAAAGGAAGGGCATCTTTCCCCCTTCCTTCTAGTACAATCATGTCCTTTTCATAATTTGTTCCCCGTTTACATCCAGTTCACCCGTCACGCAAAAACCAAACTTTTCATATAAATAAAACGCACCTTCATTTTCTGGATAAACACTTAAATAAATTGCTTGTTGGCCATATTCTTCAGTCACTTTTTGAATCAGAGTTTCCATAAAAAGAGTGCCCAGTCCAAAACCTTGGTAATTTTCATCAATTAGAAATCGATCAATCCAAAGTCGCCCCGTTTTCGTTTCTTCAGCAAAGAACCCATACATCGCAAAGCCAACAAGTTGGTAATCCTGATAAAGTCCAACTGGCTTATACTCTTTCCACTTTACCGAATCCACCAGGCTTTCATACGTTGTTTCAATGAAGTTCAATTGAGATTTTGAAACTTTTAATTTTAATACCTCTTGGTAGTTATATTTCGTTACGTCATGTATGGCTATGCCCATGACTTTCCAACCCTTTCTTATTTATCCACAAGTAGCATGGAACCCTTATTTCCTTTCATTATTTGACGTTTAATGAAAATAAAAGTTCCGCATTCATTAGATGATCTATTCCGTGCGCAATCTATACGGGACTACTTCCACTTCCTAAATGTAACTTCTAATCTAAATTCATCTCCAGTAACATCAGCGGCGACTTTTCCTCCTTGCTTTTCGGCAAGTTGCTGAACAATATGCAAGCCTAAGCCAAGCTGTTTACCGGTACGGCTAGTGTCCATTCTAAACGTTCTGTCAAAAATCCGTTGAAGTTCTGCAACGTTGAACGTCTCCACATCATTTGTAACTTGGAATCGGATATATTCTGCATCTTCGATTATATCGATTGTTACAGTACTTTTACTGTAGACGAGCGCATTTTGAATAATATTGGCGACAATCCGCTCTGTCGCTTTTTTATCTGCCAAAATAGGTGAAACGGCTTGTTCATTCATTTGCACTTGCAACTGCTTCTTTTCAAACTCACCGTAATACGTCAGCATCGTATCTACGACGATTTGATCCAAAGAATGCTTCTCCAAAACCATTTCTTTATCCAATGAATCCAGTTGCGAGAGTTCATAAAACAAATCCACAACATTGGTCAGATTATCGATCTTCTTTTGTACAACAGCCAAATACTCGCTTTTTTCCGCTTCAGTCAACGATGGGTTCGATAACAATTCCGAAAACCCTTTGATTGACGTTAAAGGCGTTCGCAAATCATGTGAGATATTCGTAATTTCTCGCTTTAGATTCAATTCCCTCGCATGGTTGTATTGCTGATTTTGCTTAAACAAATGAATGAGCTGGTTGATTTTCACAGCAAATCGGCCTAAGTTCTTATTATGGGTATTGGTCCGAACGACCTCATTCGTCCCGAAGTTCTCATTGATTCCCTCTAATTGCTTCGTCATTTGCTTAATATCCCAATGAAGAACTAGGGATTTTCCGAGCATTACAAGAAGCAGTAAAATCAGTACTAGGATAATCAACCAGCTGCCCACATTCATTCAACTCCCATCTCAATCAATCGTTTGTTTTGCGAACTTTGTGACGCCTATTCGTAAAGCTATCAAAGAAAGTAGCCCACCCGTAATCCAGTATTCAAATCCGAATTGTACCGTTTGATTCATGAAATTAAATAAGTTCTCATTTAACAAGGAATCAGGTGCATATTTATAAACGTCTTGTAAACTTGCGAACGATCTGAATAAGATCCTCAATACGTCTCCCGAAAACATAAAGATGAACAAAACGAGAATAAAGATGTAGGCATCACTGAGTTTTATCATTTTCGACGAATGAATGAAGAAAAATGCACTGAGTACAATTGGCAACATATTCACAAGGGCTATTAAAAAATCATTCACCGATTGAGGATCTGTCGCCGCCATTAGCGTCTCTCCCAACCCAATCATTAGACCGACACCTAAGATGCTAATGATTATGAAGTAACATAAAGTTAAAATTAGTTTGGACCAGAAGATTGTATTTCTAGCTATCCCAAAAGAAACAGCGTTTTTCAGCAAGGCTGTATCCTTGCCGGTTAGACTGCTATTAAAGAGATAACTTACCAGGATTACAAGGCCACCGCTACCGACTATATTCGAATAGAAGAATCGGCTCGTAGCGTAAGGGAAGTTCGGATCCGATTTTTGGACAAGGTACAGTACAGTTGCTGCCGCAATAATCAACAATAAGCAGACAAGACTCGTAATGTGCAATGAGTTTTTACGCAATAAGCGGTATTGCTCACTTTTCAGATAATTAATCATGTCCGTTCCCCCCAACCAGTTCCAAGAAATACTCTTCTAAATTGCGGGCTTCGATTCGGAATTCCATTACGGAAACTCCATTGTCTACCAATAGACGATTCATGTCTCCGCTGCATTCGACATGATTGTCGACGATGATCACTTGATTGGGAAGTACTTGAAATTGGATATCTGGATACGCCTGTTCCAGTAATTGCGCTGTTTTGGCTGGATTATCAACCGTAAATCGAAGTTGTTTCCGACTTTTTTCTTGGAGTGACTCTTTGCTTACATCCTCGACTATGACACCGTTTTTAATAAACACAAAACGCGTCGCCAATAAGTGTAGTTCGGTTAAAATATGACTGGAAATAAATATCGTTATCTGTTTTTCTTGATTTAATTTCACCAACAAATTGCGAATTTCCCGAATCCCTTCAGCATCCAACCCATTGATTGGTTCATCCAGCACCAAACAATCTGGACTGCTTAGCAGGCAAAGAGCGATCCCTAATCGCTGTTTCATGCCCATCGAATAGTCTTTAAACCGCTTCTTTTTTTCTTTTGCGAGACTCACAATTTCCAACACTTCATTTACACGCTTCTTTTCAACGATTCCGCGCTGAATTCGGTAGTACTCCAGGTTTTGTGAGGCAGTAAAATCGGGAAAGAAGACAGGTGTTTCCACTAAGAAACCCATCCTTCTCCTTGCATGTGCTACGTCACTTCCAGTGTTTCCGAATAAATGAATGTCTCCTGCAGTCGGATGCAATTGGCCGGCAAGCATTTTAAAGAGCGTCGATTTCCCTGAACCATTCTGTCCGATGAGCGCACAAATTTCACCTTTTTGTACTGTGAAATCAAGGGGCTTGATAACGTTCACGTCTTTAAAACTTTTCGTCAGTTGATACGTTTGAATAATCGTCTCCATATTAGTGACTCCTTTGCTAAACTCTTTATATGTATATTTTAGCGTAGATTTCTTTAACATCCTGTAAGTGAATCATAAAGAAATCATAAGGAATTACACAAGCATGAATCCGATTCCCCAAATCGTCTGTATGTATTCGTCAGTAGTCCGTTCAGCAATCTTTTTGCGTAGATTTGATATATGTACACTGATCGTGTTGTCGTCCCCAAAATACGTTCCTTTCCAAATGCGTTCATAGATCTCTTTTTTAGAAAACGCTCGCTCCGGATTCTGCATGAACAAGAATAGAATATCAAACTCTGCATTGGTCAATTGCAGTTCTTGTTGATCTAAAGACACCGAAAGTTTATCTGTATTCATCTTCAACTTTCTCCAAACAATCTTTGGTGAAGGTTTAGAATAAAGACTCGATTTACGCAATTGAACTTCTACTCTCGCAAGAACCTCTTGTTGATTGAACGGCTTCGTAATATAATCATCAGCCCCCATCTTCAACACGTTTACTTTATCCTCGACATCCACTTTAGCTGAAATTACAATGATTGGAGTTGAATTTTCTTCTCGAATCTCTTCAATCAATTCCTCACCACTTTTTCCTGGCAACATCAAGTCCAATAGAATTAAGTCAAAACTCGTAGTCTGCAATTGAAGCAAACCTTCTGTTCCCGAATAAGCGAACACCGTTTCTGCCCCTGTTGTTGTTAACATAATCCCTAGCAGCTTACTAATCTCTTGATCGTCTTCAATAATTAATATTCTTCTACCATCATTCAACATGATCACCTGTCTTTCTTGAACATGCCTGTGCACCAAACAACTTCAACACAATTCGGAATCGTTTCCAAATTGCGTGGTGCACAGGCACCCCTTGAGAATCTTAACGTCCAACCGTCCAACCACCGTCTACTTTGATTTCTGCGCCGTGCATGTAATCTGATTCATCTGAAGCTAAAAATAGTGCTGCAGATGCAATCTCTTCTGGCTTGCCTGCCCTACCTGCTGGAATATCGTTTAGTCTCTCATCTTGAATTCCTTCTGTCATAGGTGTCTCAATAAACCCTGGTGCGATTAAATTCACCTTAATGCCCTTGCTCCCAAAATCATACGCCAATTGTTTCGTAAACCCAAGTATCGCATGCTTACTCGTTACGTACGTATTTCCGCCAGCGCCTGCAACAAATGTAGATTGCGAGCCGATGTTAATAATTGTCCCTTTGCCTTTTTCTAAAAATATCGGCATTACGGCTTTTGTGGTAAGGTATGGCCCTTTCACATTGATCGCCATTAATTTATCAAATGCTTCTTCGTCCGTTTCAAGGATATTATTATAAGCGTCATGAATACCCGCTCCATTATACAATATATCAATCGTGCCATATTTTTCGACTGCTTGCCTAACCCCGTTTTCGACGGCTGACGATTTCGTTATGTCAATAGCTACAAAAATAGCTTCCCCTTTACCCTGTTCAATTTCGCTGACAATCCGCTCACCTTTTTCTTCGTTCATGCCGACAACAATCACTTTTGCGCCTTCTGTCGAGAACATTTTTGCTGTAGCTTCTCCAAGACCCGATGTTCCGCCAACAATCATTGCAACTTTACCTTCTAATTTTCCCATAGGTTTTCTCTCCCTTATTAAAATTATTGCCTGTGCACCACACAACTTCAACACAATTCCGAATCGTTCCCAAATTGCGTGGTGCACAGGCACACTAAAGACTTTTTACGTTTCTCGGAAAGATCGAATTTCCATTTCTAACAAACACAAACACCGCAGCTACAATAAATACACCAATTCCAACTAGTAATGTTGACTGAATAGCTCCTACCATCGAAGGATCTAATCGGCCGCTCGTATACGAGCTATAGATGCCAAAATATGCCCAGGCAATACTTATAGGAAAAACTGCGTTTTGATACAACAAAAGGTACGACAAAGTTAGGACAACGGCTGCGATGATCATAATAAGTGTCCATACGGATGCTGAAAGTCCAAAACCGCCCCATTCTTACTGTAGCAAAAAGATGGAAGTATTAAGAATCGATGCGATAAATACCCAAGAACCGTAAATCGTGAAACTAATTCCAGCCAAAACAAAAGGGACCTCACTTCTATTTTTATATATTTCCTCCACTATTAATAACAATATAATTACCATTCCTATAATAAAGAGCGTAGATAGGCCCATAAATTCGAATGAGAATAAAACAATCCATCCCATATTCAACACACAACTGATAATAAATAGAGGTGAAATCATGTGAACCAGCTTACTAACTCTCTCATCTTTACTTTTCACAATAAAATAAACCAATGTAACGAAAAGCAATGTGTAAATAACTCCCCAAATCGAAAAAGCAAAACCTGCTGGGGTTAACAGTGTTGTATATTTATCTGAAATATCTTTTTGACTCATACCATTGAAAAATCCCGATGATCCAAGATAATTAATACCAAAAGTAGCTGAGTCAATTTCATAATTCAGAGCCCTTGGGGCTCAAGGCTTTTCAGGCACAAAAAATAGAGCACCTCCCCAAATCCTGTATAATGTAGTCACCACAACATACAACAGACAGGAGGAAGATGCCCTTATGTCCATTATACGACAA